>CAZYDC010000441.1:0-4594 GCA_964646065.1 uncultured Planctomycetaceae bacterium
CTTGGCCGGATCGTCCAGCACGTTGGTTTCCGACGAACCCATGATGCCGTTGAGCACAAACGCGTGCGTCAGCGGCCTGCCGGCAAAAAGGTCCTCCAGCCGCGCGAAGTGCCGCTCGCGCGCAGCCATGAGGGCGGGATCGGATAATTTCAGCGATGCATTACTCTTCATTGGAACAAGGCCGTAGTTTCTTGTGAGTTGTTTGTCGCATCGGCCTTCGGCGCTTGGGGGTCACGAATTTGACTCCACGAGCCTTTGACCGCTCCTCACTTCGCCTTAAATCCTCGAACATCGCGTCAATGTCGTGATTGAATTTGACGGATCGCTCACGACGAGCCCTTCGGACTTCTTCCACTATTGGATCTTTTCATGGCATTTGCCTGCCTAGATTTTTGCCTTGCCAGTGCTTGGTTTTCGCATCGGCTTCGAGCGGCGCCTGGGCACGCTCTTCTTGGACAGGTCAACGACCCGATGGCCGCTGGTATCCTGCCGCTTCATGGCGTCTTCCACGATGGCCCGGATGTCGAACCCGAACTTGGCGGCCCGCGCCTCGCGGTGCTTTCGCACTTCTTCGACTATCGGGTCGCGATGCATGTCCGGTCTTTCATCCCAGGGACGATGTTTGGGGTTTCCGAGGCAGGACGAATTTCACGCCGCGTTTCCTCGAAGCCGCCTCGCGACGCTTCAAGTCCGCGGCCATGGCGTCGATGTCGTAACCGAACTTGGCGGCCCAGGCCTTCCGGTGCTTGCGAACCTCTTCAACGATCGGGTCTTTCCTCATACATCACCTGTCCAACTACCACTTTATACAACCGGACATCCCGTCAAACAAGGCGCCGCCATAAATCCAACGGGCGTTCCGCCCGTGAATTTCGCGCCACGCCCGTACGGGCGTGGGACTCATGGGCGGGACGCCCATGCTACATCCCGGAAACCGAAATTCACCCGACCGTGAACCCCGTGCGCAAATGAGCCGATATCTGTGTATGATGACGGTTGATACCCGGCGGTTGCGTCAATACAATTAGGTGTAGAGAACTGCCCCGGCGAGCGACCGTATAAGGTAGAGTGACGAAACACGATTGGAAGACACAACGCAGCCCGCCCGGACGGGAAAGAGAGCGTAATTAACTATGTTTGAGAGATTTACAGAACGTGCCCGGAAGGTAATGGCCCTGGCCAATCAGGAAGCCCAGCGCTTCAATCACGAGTACATCGGCACGGAACACGTGCTCTTGGGGCTGGTGAAGGAAGGCAGCGGCGTCGGCGCCAACGTGCTGAAAAACCTCGGCGTGGACCTGCACAAGGTCCGCATGGAGGTCGAGAAGCTCGTCAAGGCTGGGCCCGACATGGTCACCATGGGCAAGCTGCCGCAGACGCCCCGGGCCAAGAAAGTGATCGAATATTCCATCGAGGAAGCCCGCACGCTCAACCACAATTATGTGGGAACCGAGCACCTGTTGCTGGGACTCCTTCGCGAGCACGACGGCGTGGCCGCGCAGGTGTTGATGAACCTCGGCCTGAAGCTCGACGACGTGCGCGAGGAGGTTCTGAACCTTCTGGGCGCCGGAATGGAGCAGCAGGAACCCGGTTCCGCCGAAGCGCAGCAGCAGCAGCCGGGCCCCGGCGGCGAACCCGGCGGAGCGGCCGCCAAGCAGCGCGGCAAGAGCAAGACCCCCGCCTTGGACAGCTTCGGCCGCGACCTGACCGACCTGGCCAAGGAAGGGCAACTCGACCCCGTCATCGGACGCCAGGATGAAATCGAGCGGGTCATTCAAGTGCTCTGCCGCCGCACCAAGAACAACCCCGTTTTGCTGGGCGAGGCGGGCGTGGGCAAGACCGCCATCGTCGAGGGGCTGGCGCAAAAAATCATCAGCAACGACGTGCCGGAAATTCTGCATGACCGCCGCATCGTGGCGCTGGACCTGGCCATGATGGTCGCGGGCACCAAGTATCGCGGCCAGTTCGAGGAACGCATCAAGGCCGTGATGAACGAGGTCCGCCGCGCGCGGAACGTGATTTTGTTCATCGACGAGCTGCACACGCTGGTCGGGGCCGGCGGGGCCGAGGGTGCCATCGACGCGGCCAACGTGCTCAAACCCTCCCTCTCGCGTGGCGAGATCCAGTGCATCGGCGCCACCACAATGGACGAGTACCGAAAGTACATCGAGAAGGACGGCGCCCTGGAGCGGCGGTTCCAGACCATCGTCGTCAACCAGCCCAACAAGGACCAGACCCTCGACATCCTCAAGGGCCTGCGGGACCGGTACGAGGCGCACCATCGCGTGCAGATCACCGACGCCGCCCTCGAACAGGCCGTCGAGCTTTCCAGCCGGTACATCACCGGTCGCGTCCAGCCGGACAAGGCCATCGACGTGATCGACGAGGCCGGCGCGCGAATCCGGCTCAAGAGCATGACCAAGCCGCCGGACCTGGCCGGTCTGGAGGCCCAGATCGAAAAACTCCAGATCGAGAAGGACGAGGCCGTCAAGAACGCCGACTACGAGCGGGCGGCCGAGCTTCGCGACAAGGCCGAGCAACTTCGCCAGAAGAAAGACGACATGCAGCGGGCGTGGAAGGAACGCGCCCGCGAGGTCGACGGAGTGGTGGACGAGGAAGTCGTCGCCGAGGTCGTTTCCAAGATGACCGGCGTGCCGCTGACCCGCCTGGAGAAGGAAGAGGCCCAGCGGCTGCTGGAGCTGGAGGCCGAACTGCACAAGAAGGTCGTCAGCCAGGACGAGGCGATCAAGGCGGTTTCCAAGAGCATCCGCCGCGCCCGCAGCGGGCTCAAAGACCCGCGCAGGCCGATGGGCTGCTTTATTTTCGCAGGCCCCTCGGGCGTCGGCAAAACCCTGCTGTCCAAGGCGCTGGCCGAGTTCATGTTCGGCGACGAAGAAGCCCTCATGCAGATCGACATGTCCGAGTACATGGAGAAGCACAACGTCTCCAGGCTCATCGGCGCCCCTCCGGGCTACGTCGGATACGAGGAAGGCGGGCAACTCACCGAGCGAATCCGCCGCCGCCCCTACGCGGTGCTGCTGCTGGACGAAATCGAGAAGGCCCACCCCGACGTGTTCAATATGCTGCTGCAAATCATGGAGGAAGGCCGGCTCACCGACTCGTTCGGCAGGCAGGTCGACTTCCGCAACACCGTGCTGATTCTGACCACCAACATCGGCGCCGAACTGATCAAGTCCAAGGGCGGTTTCGGCTTCGGCCGGCGCGACGAGGAAGCCACCTACGAGAAAATGAAGGACCTGCTCCACAAGGAAGTCGAGCGATACTTCCGGCCGGAGTTCCTCAACCGCCTGGACGACATCATCGTGTTCAAGTCGCTGACGAAGAAGGATCTTGAACTCATCATCGACTACGAGCTGCGGAAGGTCCGCGAGCGCCTCGCGAGCGAGCACCATCTCGATTTGGTGCTGACCGAAGAGTGCAAGGAGTTCCTGATCCAGAAGGGTTACAACCCGGACTTCGGCGCCCGGCCTCTGCGGCGGGCCATCGAGCACATGCTCGAAGACCCGATCAGCGAGGAAATCCTCCGGGGCAACTACAAGGGCCTCGCGCGAATTCTCGTCACCGTCCGCACCGAGGGCGAGGGCGACGCCGCCGAGAAGCACCTGTACTTCAAGGGCGAAGCCAAGGAAGAACCGGCCCCCGCCGCCGTGACAACCCCGGTGCATGAAGGAACGTAGTACAAGTGGGGAAGCGTGATTGGGGGTTTTCGGATTGGGGGGATGTGTGAATGTAAAAGACGCCCCGGCAACGATGCCGGGGCGTTTTCTTTTGCGGTGCCGCTGGGTGCCATGCCCAAATCTGCGCGGGCATGTCCGGGCGGTACGCACATGCCCGCGCAGACTTGGGCATGGCACCCGACGATCACTCCGTGATATGCTGGTGCTCGCCCCAGGTTTCTATCGGAAAGGAAACACGTGAAACGCGCAATGGGTTTTACACTTACGCATTTGGCCGTGGTGATCTTGTGCGTCTCGCTCTTGGCGGCGTTCTTCATTATGATAGTCCCGTACATACTTCATACTCGGGAAATGAAGAACCGATACTCTTGCCTGGCCCAACTCAAGGGGATCGGCACGGCCTTGGCCCTGTATGCCCAAGCCAACAACAACACGTATCCCATGCTGCCCGGTTGCGGCTGGGACAACGTGGCCGACGGCACCAATTATCTTTCCAATAGCGGCAGCCCGTTTACAACGGCCAAGCCCACCGGCGACTGGTCCAAACCGCGATCCGTCACCAGCCTGATGTTCATGCTGATTCGCAATGGTGAGGCGCCACAACTATTCATCTGCCCCAGCGACACGAATGCCACGGGCGATCAGTACACAACCAATCCTTCCGACAAGGCCAATCCAGGCGCTTTCAACTGGGACTTTTCCTCCGGCCAAGGCAATGGCGGGACCATCGGCAGCGCCCGCAACGTCAGCTATTCGTACCAGTGCCCGATCACTCGCGGCGCCGGCGCGACGGACCTCAACGGCGTACCCGATTCCCCCGATTCCAACCTGGTGGTGTGTGCCGACCGCACGCCGGCATCCATGGGCGGCACATTCACCGGCGCCGCCGGTTCGCC
>CAZYDC010000442.1:0-4588 GCA_964646065.1 uncultured Planctomycetaceae bacterium
GGCGGCGGGATTCCGATCATCCGGGCGCTGTAAGACGGGCTGATCGCCAACCGGATCGACGCGATGTACGGCATCGTCAACGGGACGTGCAATTACATCCTGACCTCCATGACCGACCATGGAAAAACCTACGCCGCCGCCCTGGCCGAGGCGCAGGCCGCCGGCCTGGCCGAGGCCGACCCCACCCTGGACGTCGCGGGAATCGATTCGGCCCACAAGCTGACCATCCTGGCCGGCCTCGCGTTCGGCGCCAAGATCGACTTCGACGAGATTTTCGTCGAGGGCATCGACCAGCTCGACCTTCACGACATTCTTTACGGTCAGGAATTGGGCTACACGGTCAAGCTGCTGGCCATCGCCGAGCGGCAGGCGGACGGCCTGTCGCTTCGCGTGCGACCGGCCTTTATTTCGCGGCAGCATCCGCTGGCGTGGGTTTCGGGACCGTTCAACGCCATCAGCGTGTACGGTCACGCGACCGGTCACACGATGTACTACGGTCGCGGGGCCGGCGCCACTCCGACAGCCTCGGCCGTGGTCGCCGACATCGCCGCGGTGGCCACCGGCGCCGCCGCCGTACATATGAACCAATTGAAGATCTGGCCGGACCAATCCTCGCCCGCGACGCAACTGCCGATCGAGGCCGTCCAGAGCCGGTACTACCTGCGGCTGATCGTGGACGACCGCCCGGGCGTGTTCGGAAAACTGGCCTCGGTGCTCGGTTCGCACCAGATCAGCATTTCGTCGGTCCTCCAGCACGAGCCCCCCTCGGGCCTGAAGGACACCGCCGTGCCCGTCATCATCACCACGCATCACGCGGTGGAAGGAAACCTTCGCTCCGCCCTGGATGAACTGCACGCCCTGCGCATCACCAAGGCCAAGAGCGTGTGCATCGGAATCGTGGACGAACGTGCCGAACAAGTGTAACAAGCGGGTTTCGGGTTTCGGGTTTCGGGAATGCGATGCAAATCTTTCCCCGAATGCCGAATGCCGAATCCCGATTCCCGAGGTTGTGCCATGAAATACGCAATCATCATCCCTGACGGAGCGGCGGACCTTCCTATTGCCGAGCTGGGCGGAAAGACGCCCCTGGAGGCCGCCCACACCCCCAACATGGACCGCATCGCGGCCACCGGAAAGGTCGGCACCGTGCGGAACGTGCCCAAGGGCATGTACTGCGGCAGCGACGTGGCGATCATGTCGGTGCTGGGTTATGACCCGCGCCAGTACTACACCGGCCGCGCGCCGCTGGAGGCGGCCGCGCAGGGCCTGACGCTCGCCCCGGACGAGACCGTCTTCCGCTGCAACCTCATCACCGTCGTGGACGGGCTGATGGAAGACTACTCGGCCGGGCACATTTCCACCGGCGAGGCCGCGGCACTGATCGGCGAACTCAACCGGATCCTGGGCGGGGAGCATGTGAAATTCCATCCCGGAATCAGCTATCGCCATCTGATGACCTTCAAGGGCGACATGCAGGTCGAAACCACTCCGCCGCACGACATCACGGGCAAGCCGGTGCAGCAATTCCTGCCCACGGGCAAGGGCGCCGACCTGCTGCGGACGATCATCGACCGCAGCCAGGCGATTCTGGCGACGCACGAAATCAACACCGTGCGACGGGACCTGGGCGAAAACCCCGCCACCAGCGTCTGGCTGTGGGGCCAGGGAAAGATGCCTCAGTTGCCGGACTTCCGCTCGCGATTCGGCGTCAGCGGAGCGGCAATCACGGCCGTGGACTTGATTCGCGGCATGGCCAGACTGATCGGCTGGACCAACATCGACGTGCAGGGCGCCACGGGATACATCGACACGAATTACGCCGGCAAGGGCGCCGCCGCCGCGGAAGCATTGGACAAGTACGACCTGGTGCTGGTCCACGTCGAGGCGCCCGACGAGGCCGGGCACATTGGAAACGTCGACGCCAAGGTGCAGGCCATCGCCAGCATCGACCAGCACGTCGTGGGCCCGCTGATGACGCGGCTCCGGAAGGAAGGCGACGACTGGAGAATCCTCGTGCTGCCGGACCACCCCACGCCCTGCTCCATCCGCACGCACACCGAGGCGGCTGTGCCGTTCGCCATCGCGGGCAAACGCATCACGGCCGTCGTGGGAAAATCCTACAGCGAAAAGGAAGCCGCCGATGGCGACCTGCACATCGACCACGGAAACGAACTGATGGAGTATTTTCTAACCGTGCGGTAAGCACGGCAAACCCGAAACTCGAAGCACGAAATACGAAATAAAAAGCAAAAAGGGAAACAACAGACTCTAAACCCCGTTTTCCGAGAACGGAACTTGATTGACCGTTTGTTGTCTGGTTGTTTAGGATTTGCCGTTTGTTTCGTGTTTGGGTTTTCGGATTTCGGATTTCGGCGTTCAGAAGGACTGCAAGTATGACACATCTTACCAAAGCCCCCATCCATCCCGATCATTTCAAGAACCACCGTTTGCTGCTGAAGGAAAACGAGGCCGACGCTCGTGCGCGCCTGCGGGCGTTCTGGGCGAATTCAAGCCTGGGCCGCCCGGCTGTGCTGGCCAACGTGAGAGGCCAAGTCCTTCCGCCCGCCCCGCCGCATCCGTGGGACGACCTGCCCGCCGAAGAGCGGGATTGGTTGCCCGAGGTCGCCGCCTTCGGCACCGACTGGTGGCTGTCGCACGCCACCGAGAAGTACATGGGCGAGTCCATGCCGCGAGCCGGCGGCGGAGTCGCATCCTGCCTGGGGCTGCCGGCGGTCATGGCCGGCGCGACCTATCACTACGCCAAGGATACCGGCACCGCATGGATCGACCCGATTCCCGACCTCTACGACCACCCCCTGCCGAAATTCGACCCCGCCGAAACTCGAACCGCTCAATACCGCGCCTGCATACAGGCCATTCTCGACAATGTGAAGGGCAGGGCGTTCGTCAATCCGCCCATCGTCCTGGACCCGCTGACTTCGCTGTCGCTCCTGCGCACGCCCGAGCAGCTTTGCTACGATCTGGTCGACCGCCCCGACGACGTCCGCCGCTGGACGGACGCGCTGACCGAGTTGACCATCGACCTGTACGAGTGGATTTACCAACTCCTGCTCAAGCACGGTCACGGCGAGTCGGGGGCGTTCTTCACGCTGATGACCGAGGGCCGCATGATCGCGGTCCAATGCGATTTCGCCGTCATGCTCTCGCCGGCACAGTTCGAGGAATTCGTCATGCCCTACCTGCGCCGCACGACGGAATACCTCGACTTCAGCATGTACCACCTCGACGGCGTCTGCCAGATGCGGTTCCTGGACCAACTCCGCTCGCTGCCCAAGCTCACCGGCATTCAGTGGAACCCCCAGCCGCAAGACGGCCATCCGCTCCAGTGGATCGACGCCTTCCGCGAAATCCGCAAGCGAAAACTCGTCCTGGCCGTCGGCGCCGAAACCGTCGACGAACAAGTCGAACTCGCCCGAGCGCTAGGCCCCGACGGCCTGACGCTGTTCCTGCCGCAGTTCGACACGGTCCAGCAGGCGGAACTGGCGATCCAGCGAATCCAGCAGGCGTGCTAAGAGAACGTCCACAGATTACACTGATTACACAGATGCAGAAGAATCCTCAAATCGCAAGGCTAGGACCACCCTCCTTCCTACGGCGTCATTCGTGGAGTGAGGGAGCACGATTGAAAAGTAGCGGATTTTGTGGTTGACCGGAACGTCCTACGCGGCTACGGCTTTGAATAAAGTGAGGGCGAATAATGCTTCCGCCATTCGACGTACCATTTGTCGACATCCTTGTAATAAGGGACAATTTCAGTATTAAATTCAATGTCGCCATTTTCACAGACAACGTCGTCAGGACAGGGCAAAGTTTTGTAGCGGTCCCTGAATACTGGGCATAAGATTTTGGCGACTGCCCCTCTTGCATACACAGCGTCGCTTTCGGGACCGCGACCGTAAGTTCGAATCGAGGCATTCATCTGTGCATTCGGGCATTTGTCTGCAATAGCCACTAACGCAGGGACAGCACGTTTATCGCCTATGTCCTCTAGGGTGAATATCACCCAAATCCGGTTCGGCCAAGTTACGGTCGATAATGACTCGATAAGGGTCGGCACTGCCTGAGGCCCGCATTGTAGGAGGAACTGGTGTGCGCCAGAGTCAGCATTCAAATGGGAAATTGCAGATACCATTCTGGACTTTTCAGCTTGGGTTAATTGACGCTGTTCTGAAAACGGCTTCTCGGGCGATATGCAGTTCACCTGGAAGATCAAAGCCGCCATCATCAGGACCGCAGCGATAAGTCGTTTACAGTTGCACATGTTAGCATTCACTTGTAGGAAATAGGAAGCTCTGCCCCTGTTTCCATATTTTACGATCCATGAAGAAAAAAACGACCCATAGCTTTGATCGGGCCCGGGCGCGTTCTGTCCGTCTTGGGGACGGGTAGGTGGGATAATATCGCCATCATTTACAACTGCCTTTTGAGGCGTCGATAGACCTTCTTGAATTCCTTGGCGAGTCCTTGTGCCACCCGCAACTTTGGGACAATGCGCAAATCGTCCATGTAGAGAATTCGTAACCGTTCACGCCCTGCCCAAGCACTGTTGAATTGACGGTGGAACGTC
>CAZYDC010000443.1:0-4587 GCA_964646065.1 uncultured Planctomycetaceae bacterium
CTCCGTCCGCGAGAGAATCGTCATCCTCATGGGCAGCGACGCCTCCGTCATGGCGCACCCCTTTGCGCCCCACCCGCGGCGGATGACCCCGGCAACATCGCGACGACAAATCTCATGGCACGCCTCAACCTTTGGATGCGACAATCGAAACCGTGGCCGATTATAGGAAGCGGCAAGAACAATAACAATCACGACGCCCTTGGAGATAACCCCAACCATTCTCTCGTTGTCTTGCACGTTTCGGGATTCGGCCTTCGGGTTTCGGCATTCGGGATTCGGGAAGAAAAGGCAAAGAGCCTCTTCGCTGTTTCCTCCCGAATCCCGAAACCCGAAGGCCGAATCCCGAATGCCACAGCATTCACGACAGGATATGCTTGAATATCTCGATGGTCTCTTCGACCTGGCGGCGGTTGACTTCCATACTCAGGACGGCCCGGACGGTGTCGGGGCCCAGGGCCATCATGCCCACGCCGCGATTCTTCAACTCGGCCGCGAATTGCGCCGCCGGCATGGTCAGCACACGAATGACAACCATGTTGGTCTGGACGTCGGACAGGTCAACTTCGACGCCCGGCAACCGGGCGAGTCCCTCGGCCAGCGCCTTGGCGTTGGCGTGGTCTTCGGCCAGTCGCGAGCGATGGTGTTCCAGCGCGTACAGCGCCCCGGCCGCGATGATGCCCGCCTGCCTCATGCCGCCCCCGCACATCTTACGGAACCGCCGGGCCCTGGCGATAAACTCCGCCCTGCCCGCCAGGCACGAACCCACCGGCGCGCCCAGGCCCTTGGAAAAGCACACGCTCACCGAATCGAACGGCGCCGCGTAGTCGCGCTCGGAAATGCCGCTGGCCACCGACGCGTTCCACAGCCGTGCGCCGTCCAGGTGCGCCGACAGCTTCGTCTCGCGCGCCGCCGCGATGACCTCGGCAATCTGCGCGAGCGGCCAAATGCTTCCCCCACCGCGATTGTGCGTGTTCTCCAGGCACACGAGGCGCGCGCGGGGCACGTGCATGTTGGCCGGACGAATCGCCGCACGCAATTGGTCCGCGGTGAAAATCCCGCGCTGCCCCTCGATCAGCCGGACCATCACGCCCGACAGCGCCGCCGGCGCTCCGGCCTCGTAATAATAAATGTGCGCCCCGGCCTCCAGAAAAACCTCGTCGCCCGGTTCGGTATGCGCGCGGATCGCGACCTGGTTGGTCATCGTGCCCGACGGCATGTACACGGCCGCCTCCTTGCCCAGGATTTCGGCGGTGCGGTTCTCCAACGCGATCACGGTCGGATCGTCGCCCAGCACATCGTCGCCGACCTCGGCCGTCATCATCGCCTGCCGCATGGCCGGTGTCGGTTTCGTCACGGTGTCGCTGCGAAGATCGATCATTGCGAACTCCCAAAAAAGCTTTGCCGCGAATTGCGCGGATTACGCGAAAACAACAACGAAGAAAATTTACCACAGAGGACACAGAGAGCACAGAGAAGAATATTATGTATAATGTGACCTATGAATCGGGTGCAGGTTAATCTGACTGAGAAACAGCTCGCCGCATTGACGGCGTTGTCGAAGGCAACCGGCAATAATCAAAGCCGGCTGATCCGGGAAGCTGTGGATCGCCTGATCGAGCGCGAAAGCGCCGCTCGTTTGGGCGCCTTGGGCGGAACGCAAAAGGCGATCAAACCTATCCCCCGTCGCCGTAGCCGCCCGATGATCGGACGATCCGCAAAGTCGAGGGCCAAGGCCGCGCTGGATGCGGTTGTCGGAATGTGGAAAGATCGCACCGACCTTCCCGACTTCGCCGCGCTTCGCCGGGATTGGGATCGGAGAAGAAACGCCTGAATAACTCACTTCTAACCCGCGACAAAACGCAATCGTGAGACAAAAGACAGCAGTTCTTCAGCCCCGGATGGGGCGCTCGTTAGTAGCCCAGGGCGCCGCGAGTCTGCGAGCAAGCCCTGGGAACGCGACGTCGTTGTTTTCAAGCCCCGTATGGGGCGCTCGTGGCCACGGTCGCCCCATACGGGGCTCGATAAAGATGGAACCGTGATCCCAGGGCTTGCCGAAACGGCTTCGCCCTGGGCTACTAACGATCAGCCCTACGGGCTTAAAACAGTCAAGCCGCTGTTGCGCCAGCATACTACTGCTCCCACGGTGGCAAGTAATGAACGATCTTCCTGTTGCTGTAGGTGAGCAGATTTTCCCTTTTCTCCGGCCAGCATGCCCAGGCCAATCTCAAGAGACCACTTCTGTGATCATTGGAAAGAAGACCATCACAAATTCCGAGGTATGAGACATATTTCATGTCAAAAGCATCGTTCGCCTTCGTTTTTCTCGCAGGGACATCCTTCGCTTGGGTCCACAGGTAATAAGCGAATTGTATCTTTTCGCTTGCATACCAAATCCAGTCAGTTCCTGGCAAGAAATGGTCCGGCAAATGTTGTCCCATTTCTTTGGCCCGTCGTCTGCAACTTTCTCGAGCTCTTTCCCTCGAAATTTGAATTGAACGCTCATTTGAAAGGAAACCCGAAAGCCAGATATAGAAGTCTTTGCTATTGGCCGACATGTACTTCCTGCGAAGAAAGTCGCGGAGCGATTCAGCCTTCTCCGCTGAGGAGGGTTGTCGAAGTGAATCGGCGAACTTGAATGCGATGTTGTGGCTTTGAAGCAATTGATCCAGTTCCGCTTTTACTTCCGGTATTTCAAGTTGCGATCGATCCCGAATCTCGATCATTGGCCCAACCTCTCTAACGGGTGCAGTTCGTGCAGATCGATTCTCATTCATTTCAAACAAGAAAGGATCTTCAGCGAATTCAATTGCTTTTGAAGACCTGGATAAGGTCCCCAGCCATTTAGGTATTTCATTTGGATCCAAGGAGCCTGATCGTGTTTCAACGCCGTGTGTGGAAAGCTCATCCCAAACAATGTCGAGCACCAGGAATGCCAAATCACCAGGTACCTCTTCAAAGGCTTTCCGGTTCTTTCCGATATTCTTTAAGGCCGAAACATCAATGACAACACGTTTCACTTTCGTCTCCCCTTATCTACGCTGTTTTCGCGTTATTCGCGTAATTCGCGGCAAGGCTTTTTTCAAAGTCCCAGCACGTCCTTCATCGTATACAGTCCCGGTTTTCTGCCGTGCAGCCATTGCGCGGCGCGGAGGGCGCCTCGGGCGAAGGTGTCGCGGGTGTGGGCGCTGTGGCCGATCGTGACCGTCTCGCCCAGGCTGCCGAAACTGACCGTGTGCTCGCCGACCGTGTCGCCCAGGCGAAGGGCGTGCATGCCGATCTCGCCCGGTTTTCGCGGCGACAGGCCGCCCCGGCCGTAGACCATCGACTCGCCCGCGTCCTTGCCCAGGGCGGCGCAGATCGCCTTGGCCAGCGCCAAGGCCGTGCCCGAGGGGGCATCCTTCTTGAACCGGTGATGCGACTCGGAAATCTCGATGTCGTAGTCGGCCCCCAGCGCCTTGGCCACCTGCCCCACCACTTGCAGCAGCACGTTGACGCCCACGGAATAGTTCGCGGCGTGAATGATCGGGATGGCCGAGGCGGCGTCGGCAACGGCCGCCTGCGCGGAGGCGGTCAGGCCCGTCGTGCCGATCACCAGCGCCGTGCCGTCCTTGCGGCAGGCGTCCAACCAGCCCAGCGTGCCCTCGGGCGAGGAAAAGTCGATCACGACATCGGGCTTCTGCGTCAGTTCGCCGGTCACGGCCACGCCGAAGGGCCCCAGCCCCGCCAGCGTGCCGATGTCCTGCCCGGAACATTCCGCGCCGGCGGACTCAACCGCACCGACGATGTCGAATTGTTCCGATTCGATGGCCAACGCGGCGATCCGCCGCCCCATCCGGCCGCCCGCTCCGATAATCGCGATCTTGATCATAATTGCGTTCCTTGAGTGTGCGAAGAATACACCAAATCCGCGGCGGGGACAAGAACGTAGAGCGTGGCGCGTAGAGCGTAGGGCGTAACGGCGAAGAAAAGACCGTAGGGAGTGGGGCGTGGGGAGTAGAGAGTAACGGCGAAGAAAAGAACGTAGGGAGTAGGGCGTGGGGAGTAGAGAGTAACGGCGAAGAAAAGAACGTAGGGAGTAGGGCGTGGGGAGTAGAGAGTAACGGCGAAGAAAAGACCGTAGGGAGTAGGGCGTGGGGAGTAGAGAGTAACGGCGAAGAAAAGGCAAAGAGCCCGCGGGATCATGTGATCTCGCGGGCTCTTTGCTTTTGCTGTTTCTTTGCTTTTGCTGTTTCTTTGCTGTGGCTGTTTCTTCGCTGTTACGCCCTACGCCCTACGCGCCACGCTCTACGCCTTGCGGCTCCGCCGCAACAGGGCCAGGCCGCCCAGCAGGATCAAGGTCAGCGACGCCGGTTCGGGGGTCTGCGACGGTGCGTAGTTCCAGCCGCCGGGGTTCCAGTAGTTCAGCAGGATCTGGAAGTCCAGGAAGTCCACCACGCCGTCGCCGTTGAAGTCGGCCTGCGCCCAGCCGATGGCGGCGCCGCTGGCCTGCCAGTGGTTCAGCAAGGTCTGGAAGTCGCCGAAGTCGGTAGCCTTGTCCAGGTTCGAGTCGCCGTAGCTGGTGTGGAAATAGTGGTTCAGTTCGTACGT
>CAZYDC010000444.1:0-4584 GCA_964646065.1 uncultured Planctomycetaceae bacterium
GGTTCTTCGGGTCGTCCTCGGGCAGCTTGAAGATGATCTTCATCAGGTCCGACCCGATGTCGGCGATCTTGGTGAAGATTCCGCCGCCGATACGCAAGGCCGACGCGCCCAGCGACTCGCCAATCGCGAAGCCGATGAAGCAAGGCCCGATCAGCTCGCTGGGCAGTTGCATCAAAATCAGGATCATGAAGAATAGTTCCACGCTCACCAGCAGCAGGCCGACGCTCATGCCGGACCGCATGGGAACCGTCATCGCGCCGATGGGATAACCCTTCAAGGCCGCGAACGCCGCCCGGCTGTTGGCCCGCGTGTTGATGCGGATGCCGAACCACGCCACGCCGTAGCTGCCCAGAATACCCAAGACCGAACTGGCCAAAACCATCAGCAGCCCGGTCGTGCCCGGGTTGCGTTCTCCGTTCGGATCGGCCCCGGCGAACCAGTGCTCCAACCCGCCGAAGTAGTAGGTCACGCACAGGGCAATCAGAATCCACAGCACGACCAGGAACTTGCCCTGCTGGAGCAGGTAGGTCTTGCAGGTCTCCCAGATCGTGTCCGAGACGTTGCCCATCGAACTGTGGACGGGCAGCTTCTTGACCTGGAAGTATTGAACCAGGCCGAAGACCAGGCCCAGGACGCAGACGACCAGGCCGACGTTCATCAGCAGATTGCCGGTGAGGTTGAACCCGAAGACATCGAAGCTCACCGCATGAAGGTTCGGAAGATTGATATCCGCCTCGCCGGCCAGGGCGGTCGCCGCCGCCGGACCCGCCAGCACCACCGCGGCCAAGGCCAACGCCAGCACCGGGGCCATCCATCGCCGCCCGGAGCGGCCTGCTCTGTTCATAGTATCGTTGCGTGAGATCATGTTACTTCAAACTCCTGTGTAATTTTGGTGCGCTTCATGCGCGCCGGTTGCGGAGAAAAAACCTGGCTTGCTGCGTCCCGAAAGTGGGTGAGGGTCATCGCGCGGCCGCGACGCAAAGATCGCCGTGGGGCACGCACGCCAGACCCGTGCGCGCCCAATGCCGGCCGCGGGCTTCCATGCGGGCAAAGCTGATCTTGCCGCCTGTCTAGAAGCCGACGACCGTGCGCTTGATGCTCTTGCGGATCCGCCGACGCTTGCGCTCCGACGGCTTTTCGTAGTAGCTGTTGCGCTTGATGTCCTTGACAAGGCCTTCCTTCTCGCACATCTTCTTGAAGCGCCGGATCATTTGTTCGACGGACTCGTTTCCTCTGGCCTTAACTTTAATCATGCGTCCAATGCTTTCCTTTCGACGTTATCAAAGTACGTTCCTATCAACGGAGTCGTTCTATAATAGGCATTCAGGCGGGCAGTTCAAGTCTTTTTTCAAGAAACCCGCCAGCAAAATTACCCCCCCTACCGCACGGTCGCCAGGACCATCGTCCAGGGCAGCGGCGTGCGGACTTCCCGCACGTCGGCGAACCGGGCCACGAATCGCCGGAACGCCCCCGCCGACCAATGCCGGATGTGCCCGGGAGTGTTCCCCAGGCCGCCGACGTACTTCAGCCGCGCCAGGTTCATCAGGCGCCACAGCGGCTCGCGGGGCACGCCGACAACCACGTACTTGCGGCTGACGCGGCAGATCTCGGCCATCGCCTTGTCCGGGTCGTCCAGGTGTTCCAGCACCTCCAGCAGGATCACCAGGTCCACCGACTTGTCAGGCCGGTCGATCCGGTACACCGACTCCTGCCGCACGACCACGCCGGGGTTGGCCGCAGCCGCCGCCTGCGCGAGGCGACCGTCCAACTCACTGGCCTCCAGGCGAACCGAGGCCGGCAAGATCTTCCGGATTCGCTGCGTGCTGAATCTCTCGCCGCAGCCGGGCTCGAAGGCCGACTCGATGTCCAGCCCGGCCGCGAGCTCCGCGAATGCCTTGAAGTACCCGTCCAACAGGCAACGGGTAATCGCGTTCGTCCGGGTGTACTTGGTCTGCACCACGGAGGGCTGGCCCGAGGTTGTCGCCTGTTCCTCTGTCATCGCCGGAAGGTACTTCACCCGCACCCCGGTGTCAATGGGACCGAGGCGACATTGGGAACCTATTAAAACCCGTTAGCCTGGGATCGCCAATCTCCCGATTGGCTCTTTCTGTTTCTCCATCGCCAATCTCGGGTTTGGCCTTCTCCGATATGCCCGAAGAGCCGATCGGGAGATCGGCGTTCCCAGAAAAGACACCCCAAAGCGGACTTGGGGGTGCCACAAAGATGCGGTCTCAAAAAAAGGAGATGCCTCAAGGTCCCGCCTCACTCCTTGGGGTTCAGCATCCTGCCCATGAACAGAATGGTCCCTGTGCTGACATCGCGGATGGCGAAGACGAAAGGCTTGTCCGCCCGAAATGCGGGAACGAACGGCATCGACGGTGGAGCGCCCGCTTCCATCATCACCACAGCCGTCGCGGCCGCCGCCTCGGTGCCCTTTTCGTTGACTTCCACGAACGCCTTGTGCAGCACCTGGGAGATGTGCAGCTTGTCCTTCGACTCCACGCTGAGGGTCATTCCGTCAAACTCGGCGTCTTTGGAAAACGCCCGAGGCATTCCCATCGCCTCCAGCGTCGATTTCATGTCGTCATACCGGGTCTCCAGCCGGAATTTCGGCAGGAAGACATCCGTGGTCCGGCTGTGCAGTTTTCCGGCCCACTCGGCGACCTTCTTAGCCGTCAGCGTTTTCTCCAGCCCGGCCAGGCCGTCCGCCGACCGCGGAAGCAAAACGACCATCGACAGTTCACCGCCCTTGTACGGCAATTCCAGCATCTGGAACCCCTTGGCGTCGGGGTACTGCTTCGCCTGATCGTCCGTGTATTGGTCTGGTGTTTCAAACAACGTCCCGTCGCCCTTGAACGCCGCGTAACCGGCGCCCACGTTCCCCTGCATCAGCGGGACACGCACCGTGCCCTTGCCCGCCGCCTGGAGGCCAAGGTGGAAATCCTCTTCCTTGGTCTCCGCTTCAAGGAAGACACTCTGCCATTCGCCCTTGAAATAGATCGCGTTGACCAGCACCAGCCGCGTGTGTTTGTCAACGAGCCCCGTGGGGATCATGTCCTTAATCCGCTGGTTGGTCTGGCCCTCGACCCAGGTGTTGATCTTCGCGCGGGCCCCCTCGAAATCCGTGCGGTAGTCCACCCCGTACGCCCCGCCGCCGGTCTTGTAATATTTATTGATCGTGTCCAGGTAGGCCGGGTTGAACGGGTAGGTGTTCTCGCCCCACAACGAATTGGCCACTCGCAGTTCGTACTGGTTCACCTGGGGCAGCAGCTTGTTGAGCTTGGCCGCGATGTCCTGCGCCTTTTGGAACAGGGCTGGGTCGCCGCCCACCTGCGCCTGGTCCTTGGCCGAGTCGTTGGCCTTCTTGTTGGCCTCGTCAAGTTGCGCGCGCAGCTCAGCGATCTGGGCGAGTATCTCCTTCTGCTTTGGCTTGGGGCCGGCGGCGAAGCGGCCGTTCAACTCGGCCAGGCCGGCGTGGATCAGATCCATTTTCCAGGGCATGAGCTGCGATTCGTCACCGACCCGGCGGACCGACTCGGGGAACCGCAGGACCTTGCCCATCTCATCGGCCGTCTTGCCGCGCGCGCCCTCTGCCGTCATTGCCAGGGCGATCGACATCGAGTACGGGGAGAAGAACATGTTCTTGCCGTCGTTCTCCTTGGCCAACTGCGCGTACAGGTCAAAGGCGAAATCGCCGTCGGCCGCAACCGCTGGATTGGCGGCGGCCTTGACATCCTGGGCAAACACACCGCCGGCGGCGGCGATCAACGTCAGACACAGGACAACCGCTAGGTTCAGGTGACGCATAGTCTTTCCTTTCCAGTTCCAAAACGTTCGCTCTGAAACGCAACAACGCCTACTCATTCCGTATCATTTGACGTACAAGCTGCAATTTGGATTCAACAAAAACACCCCGAACCGTGAATTTTGGTGGCGTTATTTCTTGTGGCACCCCCAAGTCCGCTTGGGGGTGTCTTGGGTGCCCCTGAAAGACACCCCCAAGCGGACTTGGAGGTGCCACAACATTCTTCTGGCTCTTGCGTGTCGCCGCCACGGTTCTTGTCTCAGCGCTTGCCCACGCGAACGTCGGACATTACAGTAAGCGCCGCAAGAGAGACCGAAAAATGACCGAACCGCCAAACCTGCCGTCCTGCGACCTGACCGTTCGCGTCCGCTATGCCGAGGTGGACCAGATGGGCGTGCTGCATCACAGCCGCTTCTGGGTGTACTTTGAAATGGGGCGGACTGAACTGCTGCGGAAAAGCGGCGTGACCTACGCGGACCTGGAAAAGGCCGGCGTGTTCTTCGTGGTGGCCAAGTGCTCGGCCCGGTTCATGGCCCCCGCGCGGTATGACGACGAACTGGTGCTGACCACGTCCATCACGCGGACGGGCGCGGCCCGGATCGACCACGCGTACGCGCTGAAGCGAGCCTCCGACGGTATGTTGCTGGCGACGGCGGAGACCACGCTGGCGTGCGTGGACCGCCAAGGCCAGATCATCGCGATCCCGGATAACATCAAGTTCTGGGGTTAACGACAACGGCAACCACAAAGAGCACCAAGGCCACCAATAGCGGAAGGAC
>CAZYDC010000445.1:0-4570 GCA_964646065.1 uncultured Planctomycetaceae bacterium
ATGAGCCGCCTACGCGTTGGGGTGGCTTCCCGGCAGGTTCTAATGCGTTACGAATATCGCCTCCAGACCCCCTGGATAGGCCAAATACCACCTTTTCGGCCGAGGATTCCCGCCGGCCGGCGAAGATGGTAGAATCGTTAGCCGGTGCAAATATGAAAGTTATCGGAGCCGGTCAGACAGACAGTCCGCTTTCGGGGCCGCAGGTTCAGGAGGTAATCGCGCGGGCGGCGGCGCAGCTCGGCGAGGCGGGCGAGCGCGGCCTGCCCGTACGGGTGCTGGCCGTCATTCCCGATCACACGCGAACCTGTCCGCTGCCGGAGGTGATGCGGATGCTGCACCGGGAACTGCGGCCGCGCGTCGCCAGGCTGGACGCCCTGATCGCGCTGGGGACGCATCCGCCGATGAGCGAGGAACAGATCGACCGGTTGCTCGGCGTGCCCCCAGGCCGGCGAGGCGAGACCTTCGGCGACATGCGGGTTTTCAATCACCGCTGGGACGACGAGTCCGCGCTGGTCAACCTCGGCGCGCTGACGGCCGAGCAGGTCCGCGAAATCACCGGCGGCCTATCGAAGGCGGATTGCAAATTGCAAATTGCAAATTGCAGATTGAAGAATCGCGCCGGTCTGCCTCTTCGCGGTTCAATTTGCAATCTGCAATCCGCAATCTGCAATGGGTCTGACGTGGACGTCAAGATCAACAAGCTGGTGCTGGACTACGACGTGCTGCTCGTCGTCGGCCCGGTGTTCCCGCACGAGGTGGCCGGTTTCAGCGGCGGGTCGAAGTATTTCTTCCCCGGCGTCTCGGGGCCTGAACTGCTGAACTTTTTCCACTGGCTGGGCGCGGTCATCACCAGCCCGCGAATCATCGGCGTTAAGGACACGCCGGTCCGCGCGACCATCGAGGCCGCCGCCGATATGATCCCGCGCGAAAAGTTCGCCCTGTGCATGGTCACCGCCCCAATTCAGGAAAAGGGGGCAGGCAAAAAGGGGACTGGCTCCGCCGGTTGTTTGGCGGTGCCTGTCCCCTTTTGGGGCGGGGCCGATGACACGCTCGCCGGAGTGTACTTCGGCCCGGTTGCGGAGGCATGGTCCTCCGCGGCCGACCTGTCCCAGAAGCTGCACATTACTTATCTCGACCGGCCGGTGGAATCGGTGCTCTCGCAGGCGCCGCCGATGTATGACGAACTGTGGGTGGCGGCCAAGTGCATGTACAAGCTCGAATCGGTGGTCGCCGACGGCGGCGAACTGATTATCTACGCCCCGCACCTGTCGGTGATCTCGGCGACGCACGGCCGGCTGATCGAGGAGATCGGCTACCACACGCGCGATTATTTCCTGGCGCAGTGGGAGAAGTTCGGCCGCTATCCCCGGGGCGTGCTGGCCCACTCGACGCACCTTCGCGGCGCGGGCACGATGGAGGGCGGAATCGAAAAGCCGCGCATCCGCGTCACGCTGGCCAGCGCCATCCCTGAGGCGCTCTGCCGCAAGGTCAACCTGGGCTACCTCGACCCGCGCACGATCGACGTGCGGCAGTGGCAGGGACGGGCGGATCGCCTGTACGTCCCCAAGGCCGGCGAGATGCTTTACAGGCTCAAGGAAAAGGGGAAACCATGAACCGGTTCTCGATGGCATTGTCCGCGCCCCAGGCGATATTTGCGCTGGTTAAGGCCGGATAGGCCTGGTTATAATCGTGGCCATTCCACATGTCTTGACTCTGGCGAGAAGGAGAACGTTATGGTCGGATATCGGGTGATCGGATGGGTGTGGGTGTTGTTGGTGTTGGGTTGCTTGTCCAGGCTCGGCGTCGCGGCGGATGCGCCAAAGCCCGCGGCCGACGCGCCGACGATACAAGTCTGGAAACTTCCGGCCTTGGGCAAAGTGGGTTGCTTCACCATTGCCGCCGGACAATATGCGGTCATCCAGGAATTGCCCGCCGGGAACTGGCACTTGCTGAACCTCAAGACGGGAACGGCCGGCAGCCTGCCGGACCTTCTGAAGGAAATCTCCGGCAGCTTCAAGGGCAGCCTCACGTCCGCCGACTTCTGCCCCGTCGGCAACGGCCTGCTGGCTCGCACGGACGCCGGGGAGCCCTGGTGGTACGACCTGGCGGCAAGGAAGGGCGTCAGCCTGGTCAGCGCCACGGGGTCGCAGGTCCTCTGGGTGGGCGACAAGGTGGTTCAATACGAACCCAGGCCCATCGTCGCCCCCACCGCGACCGCCCCGGCCGACCCCTTTGCCGGAAGACCGGTCGACGCCAAGGCGATTGACGTGGCGCACGGAAAGGTCGTCCCTTGCAAGGTGTCCGGAACCGTGGTGGCCGTCAGCGACAAAGGCAACATCATGATCTGCCGCACCATCATGCATCTGGGCTTCAGGATCTACAAACCGGCGTACGGCATTTTCTCGGTGCCGGCAGGCCAAGGCAAGGCCATCGCCGGAGACACCAACCCCTCGCCTCGCTTCGTCCTGAGCCCCGGCGGCAAATATGTTCTGGCGACTACCTACGACGCCCCCGGAGGCGCGGACATCGCCGGGCTCAGCGCCAAGACCAGGGTCCTGAGCCTCATCGGCGCGGCGGCCGACATCGCGCTGGCCCAAGTCGGCTCTCCGGTGTTCGTCAGCGACACCGGCAGGGCCGTGACCCGTACCGACAGAGGCGTCCTTTTGATCTGGGACCGCAGGGGAAAGGAATCCGTCGAGCTGGTGAAGGACTCGGTGCAGGCCGGCGTCTGGGGCGGCAATCTCTACTACCTCACCAACGCCGGAGATCACTGGCTACTCAACATGATCCCCCTTCCGGCGGATCCCAAAGCGAAATCCTAGTCCGTCGCCGCCGGGCAAAGAATTGCAGTTATCTGCATAAGAAGGGGCGGTTCGCGCGTGTTTCGAGTAAGAGACCGCCCTTATATCCGATCATGGAGACGCACTATGGGTGTTGCAAAGTCCGCGATGATGACAATGGCGACATGTGCTTTCTTGGCGTCGGCGGCGACGGCGCAGTCACCCCAGACGCGCCCGGCCTCGCAAGGGGCGAACATCACGCTTCAATGTCTGGGCGGCACGATGGAAGACCTGGTCAGCGTCTGCGGCGTCAGCGCCCAGCAGCAGAAGAAGATCCAGGACCTCGAGGCGGCGCGAGTCAAGTTCACCAGCGAGATGACGCCGCTCATGCTGGCAGCCTCGCAGAAGGTGATGAAGGCCTTCGCCGCAAAGGACCCCGACGCCATCGCCAAGGCCCAGAAGGAGTCCAAGGACACCTACGCCAAGTACACCGAACAGTACAACAAGTCCCGCAAGGACACCCTGGCCGTCCTGACCCAAGAGCAGAAGACCAAGTGGCAGGAATATACCACCCTCAAGGGTATCAAGTCCTGGTTGTCCAATTCCGGCTACAAACTCAGCGACGCCCAGTGGGACAAGATCCTGGACGCCTACGAAAAACTGGCCAATTCGAGCACGCCCTCCGACCAGGTTTGGATGAAGCTGTACAACAAGTTGATGACGGAGATCATCACACCGCGGCAGAAGGCCGAGCGGTCGGCGGCCTGGCGGTTCGGCGCGATGGAGAGGGTCTGCCACTTCACCGACCAGCAAACCGAGAAAATCCTCAAGATCGAGGAGGACCGCGTGAAGGTCAACGAGGAACTTCAGAAACAGACCAAAGATGACTTTGCGGAAATGCAGAAAGGTTGGATGGAGATGTATCAGTCCGGCGATCAGAATGGGATCGCCCAGGTCCAAAAGCAATACGCGGAATATAACAAACCGTTTGTCGAGCTAGAAAAACAATATGACGACAAGGTCCAGGCCCTGCTGACCGACAAGCAGAAGGCCGCGTGGCAGGAACAACTCAAGAATTCTCCGCAAACCGCGCAGGGCATGTGGGCGCCCGGCGGCGGCGCCTCCGGCTGGCCCGCGGCAACGCCAAAGAAATAACCCCGCTCGAAGCGGCCGTCGCACGGCCGCGCGAACCCGACACGAACCATCAGGGAGATCGATGATGAAGAAAGCAGCTTGGACCGTACTGACCATTGTGGCGATGGCGTGGACTCTGCCGGCCGCCGACGCACCTTCGCCGGCGACCAAGTCCGCCTTGGCCCTGCCCACCGGTTTCTTCTCGATGACCGGCGGCGGATGGGGCACCTACGAGGACTTGTTCAAGGTCTGCGAACTGGATAAGAGCCAGTTGAGCAAGGTCGCGGACATCGAGGCCCAGCGCAAGGCCGCCGTCAAGGACAAGGACAAGGCCCTCACGACCGCGCAGCAGGCGTTCATCAGCGCCTGGGTCAGCAAGGACAAAGACGCCATCGCCAAGACCCAGACGGTTTACTCGGAACTGTGGAAAGTCGTCAATGACGCCGCCGCGAAAACCCAGGCCCAGACGCTGGCCGTCCTGACCCCGCAACAGAAGGCCAAGTGGATGGAGTACGTCGCGCTCAAGTCGGTCAAGACGATGTACTATGCCGACGTCAAGTTCACCGACAAACAGTGGGACACGATCATGGAGCTCTACGAGAAGATGGCCAAGGATTCCTCCGTGCCCTCCGACCAGCTCATCTACAAGTTCAACA
>CAZYDC010000446.1:0-4542 GCA_964646065.1 uncultured Planctomycetaceae bacterium
TTAACGTGAATCTGTTTGACAAGGGTCGTTCCATATCAGCCACGGGTTGCCCGTCCGCGGGCTACCCGTGGATACAGGCCGTTTCCGACGTACCCCAGCGGGGTTCAATATCGTCTCCGCAAGGGCCAGAGATATGCTTTCAAGAGACAGTTATTCAACCGCTCCGCGGTAGGGGGCCTTGTGTTGCTAACCACGGGTAGCCCGCAGACGGGCAACCCGTGGCTATCTTATCGAAGACAAAAAAGCGAGGCCTCAGCTACGCCTTCAATCCGGCTGACTACGCCTCAGTCGGATGATCCACTTTTTTCTTCAACTCTTTGCTGTTCTCAGTTTCTCTGTAACCTCAGCGACTAAACGATAAAAAAGGCGTCAGGGGAGGGGAGCCTGACGCCGTTACAAAATCTCGGCCAGAGGAGGGAGTCCGGCCGAGTAGCCTCAAATTAATAATCACTGGGTTGCGTGCATTTTTCGTCCTTTTATTCTTCCAATTCCTTTGTACCCTGAAATCCGAAAATGTCAAGGCCAAAACCTCTGAGTTGAGCTGTTTTTCCCTAAAAAAGCAAACTACAGGGAATACCCTACTGGTCTGTCAGCCATCAATCGATGGATTCAGGTGATGGTTTCGGGTGCCATGCTTAAGTCTGCGCGGGCATGTGATCACCGCGCGATCATGCCCGCGCAGACTTGGGCATGGCACCCATCAATTGATGACTGAGGAGGCACTATGCCCGATACAGGCCATGTTCGTCAATGTATCGGTTGACGGCGGCCGGCACGAGATAGGCGATCGATTTTCCTTGGGCGATTCTGTCGCGAATGTCGGTTGAAGAAATCTCGATCAGCGGGGTTCGCACCACGGCCTGCCTTAGCCGCTTGGCGCGTTCCAGGCCGAAGGTCTGTTCCATGTTCGCCAAGGCCGCCTCCAACTTTTCCCCGTGTACCGGGCGGGCGGCGATCACCAGTTCAAACTGCTCGACCAGCTCCCTGGCCCGGCGCCATTTGGGCAGGTCGGCCAGCATGTCCGCGCCGATGATCCAGGCCAGGCGGGCCTGCGCGTGCCGCAGGCGGAACTCCTGGAGGGTGTCGATGGTGTAACTTGGGCCTGTGCGGACAATCTCCACGTCGGAAACCTCGAAAATGCTTTGCCCCTCGACGGCAAGTCTCAGCATGGCCAGCCGGTCGGCGGCGGAGGCATAGATCTTGATCTTATGCGGAGAGTGCCCCGCCGGCACCAGCACGATGCGGTCGAACCCCGACTGTTCCGCGACGGCCCGCGCGACGATCAGGTGCCCGTGATGGACCGGGTCGAAACTCCCGCCGAAAAATATCAGGCGATCACTCATTCACCACCGGTTAGAATCCTTGCCTGAGATAGGGATTGCCGGAATTCGTGATCGGGACGGCCAGCGGTTTGAGGTCTTTATAGGGCGGCAGGTCCTGGTGTTCCCGCCACCAATTCTGGAACTTCTCAACGGCGGCCTTTCGGTCCTCGGCAGTGGCGAACCCGATCATGGTTTGGTCGCCGTCATCGCCCTGGGTGCGAACCATCAATTTGTAGTCCCGGGGAGATTGTCCGGTCAGCAGCAGCAGGGCGTACAGAGCGTTGTCCCGGTTGGAGAAGCTCCACATCTTGTTATCCACTGGCATGGAACTTAGGCGCGTGTCGGATCCCTGAAGCAGTTCGACGAGCAGGGGAATTGCCCGCGTCTCGCCGGTGGCCGCCAACGTCTGCGCCAGCACGGCCAGCACGGCATCGGCGTTGAAGTTCGACTGATAGGAGAACGGGTCGCTTCTGGCGACCATCATCGACAAGAGGATCGGTGCGGCCCGCTTGCTCTTGATTTGCCGCAAGGCCTTGAGCACCTCTTCTTCGTTCACGTAATCGTCGCGGTTGTTGAACTGGTTTATTCGAGCGCGCCGGAAGAACCGGGTGTTTGAGGAGGCGACGACCAGTCGCGCCGAGAGCAGGTCGCACAGGGCGTCCACGACGGCCTGGCCGTGATAGGGCGAAAGCAGATGGTCGTTCTTGCCGACGGTCAGCGTGATGGCCCGGTTTCGCAGGGCCGGCCAGGGATGTTTCATCGCCATCGCCACCAGCGGCTCGGCCTCGCCCATCGGGTCGCTCTGGCCCTGCATCTTGGCAATTGCCTGGGCCTGCTGGCTCCAGACCGGGGAGAAGAATTCTTCCACGATCAGGGCATGGTGCAGGGCGTACTGGGCGACCTTGTGCCGGTCCGATTCGCTCAGGCCGACCAAACGAGCGGCCATCTCGCATCGAACCGCCAGGGCCGTCAACATCGGCAACACGTGGGCCTGGGAATCTGACCTGGCCTGGACAACCGCGTCCAGGATCGACTGCTCGACGGCCAGGATCGCCTCTCGGGCGCGAGATCGCTCCTTGGGGCGTTCGCTTCGCATCCCATCGGCGCACGATGTCACCAGCCGGCGAATCTGCGCCTCCAGCCCGGCCGTGTCGTACAAGTCCGCGTCGGCCGAGGGGCCGGTCGCCGCTGTGGAACCTGGGCTGTTGCTGGAATCCGCCGCCTCGCGAGGCTGGTCGACCGCCGCGATTTCCACATCTTGCAACTCTTCGCCTTCGTCCGTGATTACGAAATTTTCTTCGTCGGGGTTTGTCAAGGCCGGCAGCTTGGGGATCGGCAGCGGCTTGAGGTCGCGATACGCGGGCGTGTCCTTGTTCTTCTTCCACCACTCGTCCAACTTGGAAGTCGCGTTGCGCCAATTCTGGACCTGAAAGGTTCCGCCCCCGCCCATCATCGGATTGAGATTGTCGTGTTGTATGCCGTACTCCGAAGGGGACTGGTTGGTCAACCTCAGCAGCACGTCGAGCATCCACGCGGATTGCGGCGTGGCGGCCCTGTGGGTGGATTGAATGCCCGCCAACAGTACGGGGACCAGTCGCTTCTGGTCAATCCGCACCAGCAGGTCCGCGCCGTCGGAATTGAGATAATACGGCGCCACTTGCATGGCGGCAAAAACCTTGCCCGCCGCCCGTTGCGGGTGCAGGCGGTACAACGCCTGCATGGCGAAGGTCTCGGCGCTCTTGGCGTTCCCTCCGCCGTTGTAGCCGTTGTAGAATCCGCGGCGGATGCCATCGACGACGATGTCGGTCAGAGCATCGATGAGTTCGTCGGAACCATACTCCTTGTCCGCGACGATCTCGGCGGCGGCCGTCCGCAGCGGGCGGTAACTGTGCCACAGGCACATCGTCAGCAGAGGCTCGGCCAGGCAGGGGTCTTTCATGGAGACCAACTTCTTCAAGGCCGCGATTCGAGCGGTCATGTTGTCGCCCAGCAGTTGGGCGACCAGGGCCGGATATTTTTCGCGAAGTTCCTGAAGCTCTTGGCTCTGTGCCGGCTCCAGCATGGCCATGGCGCGGGCGACGCGGCACTGGACCGAAAACTTGTTCAGCATCTCCATCGCGGCTTGGCGGACCTCGGGATCCTTGTCCTCGGACAGTTCGCTCAACGTGTCGAGGGAGGCTTGCTGGAGGGCCAGCAGGACGGCCTTGGCGCGGGGCTGGGAATTCTCGCCCACAGCGGCCAGCAACTTGACCCGGCTGGCCAGGATCAGCTTGAGCCGCCGCGCCTGGGGGCCCTCGGCCGGCGATGCGGGGGCCGAGGTGGGGAACACGATCTGGCCCTGCTCGAGCCCGGTCGGCGGCGAGGCCGCGGGCGATGCGGGGATTCCCGCGGCGCCGCTCCGGGCGGCCGCCAGTGCCCCGGCCAGGCAGCAGATCAAAGTCGGCAAGAGAAGTTTTCCTCTCATTCGCCCCATGTTCGCCATATTGGTAAAGGCCCCATGAAATCTTCCATTATACGTGTGTGCCCAGGCTCAAGTTTCGCGGATCGTCAGGTCGCCCTTGTGTTCGGCGCGGCATCGCTTCCGGATGTGCGGCAACACCTGCGCCGGGACCATGGCCGAGATGTCCCCGCCCATCGGTGCGATCTGGCGTATCAGGCTGGAGGATGTAAACGCGTGCTCGGCGGCGGGGATGATGAAAACGGTTTCCACCCCGGCAACCACGCGGTTGGTCAGGGCGACCTGGAACTCGAACTGGAGGTCGCTGCTGTTGCGGATTCCGCGAAGGATCACGGCCGCGCCGACCCGGCGGGCGAAGTCCACGGTCAGACCGTGAAATGTTTCCACGCGCACGTTGGCCAGGGGCGCGACCACCCGCGAAATGACCTCGGCCCGCTCGCTGGGATCCATCAGCGAGGATTTCTCGGGGTTCTCTCCGACGGCGACGATCAACAGGTCGAACAGTTTTGCGCCGCGGCGAATGACGTCCACGTGACCGTTGGTGATCGGGTCGAACGTGCCGGGGAAAATCGCGATTCTTGTGGGCTGATCGGTCATGATTTTATCTCTTGCCCATAGTGTAAGGCCTGCCCCGCCGCGCGTCAAATCTCGTGTGTGATATTTTTTTCTGGCCAGACTTAACCATTGGGTCTACGCAGGATTAAATGCGACACAGAGACGCAGAGATACAGAGAGAGGAATTCAAACGGCAAAGAAACGGCG
>CAZYDC010000447.1:0-4538 GCA_964646065.1 uncultured Planctomycetaceae bacterium
GGCCAGAGCCTGGCCGGTTCATCGAAGTCGGCGGCGCGGTCGTCGTGGCGCTCCAGGGCGGCCGCAAGCCATGCCATTAGCGCCGCAACGCGGTGCGAGCGTTCAAGGTAGGCATCGACGGGGTTAGTCATTGTCCTGCCCTCCGTCGTTCGGGGTTGCGTCGGCTTCCTGCTCGTCCACACGGGAAAAGCGGTAAGACTGTTTGCCGTCGTCGGGAATGACGGACTCAACCCAGTCGTCGCCGTAGACCGTGTCCCAGTCATAGATGAGTTCGCTGGTGTATTTGCCGGCCTTGGCTTCCGCTTCGTCCCGTGAATTGGCCTGGATGCGGATATACGCAAGGTCATGCTGCTCTCGGCAAATGGTCGCCACAAACCATTTGAGCGTGTTGCCGTCCGCGCTGGGTGGGGTCTCGGGGTTAGTCATGACTCTTGCCCTCCTCCTCGATAAGGTCGACGTTTTCGACCGATAGCTCACCATCAACGGGGTCAAACTCGCTGATGTCTAAGGTGTCCATCTTGTCGGCCTTCCGCTTGGCCTCCGCAAGGCTCGTCGCCTCGATGATTTCGGTGGCCTGGCTGTATTGGGCGTAATGGAAGAGCACCTTGTAGAGCTTTGTTTCCTTGCTGCCGTCGCTGCGTTTGGATTGTCTCTTAGACATGGCGGCCTCCTTCCTGCACCTCTTCAACGCCGAAGGCGTAAAGGTCGCGGCCATGACTGTGCCATTCCGTGCCATACTGACTTTCGGCGCGTTCCTCCGCCTGGGTTTCCGCCTCGTCCTCTGATTTCGCCCATACGCGAATGAAGCTGGCGAGATAGTCGGTGCGGTGAACCTCCACTTCGTAGAGTTTCCGCGGGTTGTTGTCGGCGCCACAAGCGCCGAGCGGGTTCGGTTGTTTGGTTTTCGTTTTCATATTGATGTTGTTTTTGCACCGAAGCTTCAGAACTGGGCTGTGGAAACCCACAGTTTTCCCGCCCCTGGCCTCGATAAGCGGAGCGGGCCAGCAGATGCCGCGTGCGGCGGTCAAGGGGGGGACCCGCCGAAGGTGGGGCGAAGACCTTGACGGCCAGCGGCATCTGCTAAAATTGAGGCCAAGAGGCCAGGGGCGGGAAAACGAGGAGCACGCCACGCGAAACGCGATGGCTCTTGTGCCGCTGCCTGCGGCGGTGATGGCACGACTTGCGATCCGGCCACGGGTCGCACGGGAGAGCCGGTGCGCCGGCCGGAGCAAACGGAACCGAAAAGCGCACGCGGCGGTTACGGCTTGCGGAGGCCAGAGCACCGCTACAAGTCCTTCAATCTGGAAATGAGTGCGCCGGGTCTCCGCGCATAAAACCGGAGAATGGCGCAGCGCGTCGTCGCTGGCGCCGCTGCCTGCGGCGGTGATGGCGCGAGCGTGCGAGCCCGCTACTGGCCGCACGCGAGAGCCGGTGCGCCGGCCGGAGCAACCGGAACCGGAAAGCCCGACGTGGCGGCGGTTGCCGGTTGCGAAGAACAGAGCACCGCAATAAGTCCTTGAACCTGGAAATGAGTGCGCCGGGTCTCCGCGCACAAAACCGGCGGATGGCGCAGCGCCAACCCCTCGCGCAAAGCGAGGGTCGATTTTTGCGGATAAGAAAGAGTGAAGGTGCTTTTGCATTCGTGTCAGAAAGACATATAGTATTATCTGACAGTCCGTGGTTATGAAATCCCTGCGCCAGCGCATTCTCCGTCGCCTCCAGCCTGCGGGGCACGTTTTCACGTCCAGAGACTTCCTGGACCTGGGCACTCGTGCGGCCGTAGATCAAGCCCTCTCCCGTCTGGTTCGTCATGGGCAAGTATCCCGCGTGGGTCGGGGGCTTTACCACGTTCCGCGCAGTAACCGTCGACTTGGCATCATGGTGCCGCCGGACGCCGATGCCATTGCGGATGCGCTGGCACGGCAAACTGGATCACGGCTTCTGCTGTCCGGCGCCGCGGCGGCGAATCGGCTGGGCCTCTCCACACAGGTTCCGGCCAAGGCGGTCTACCTGACCGACGGCCGCTCGCGGCACTGGCGCTGCGGGAAGCTGGATATTCAGTTCAAGCATGTCGCACCCAAGAACTTCAAGGTTCGCAACGTGTCCAGCGCCCTGGTCTTTCAGGCCCTGCGATACCTCGGCAAGGGCAACGTGGGGAACCGAACACTCATGGCCCTCCGTGCCGCCCTCACGCCCGATCAGCGTCGGGTTTTGCGCCACGATGCGATTCATGCCCCAGCCTGGGTGGCGACGGCCGTGATGAGTCTCGACGAAAACAGCGGGTTAACGCGATGTCGCCGCGCCACGCTGTGAATGGACTCGCAAAATCGCGTCGGCCGCCGGCCGGTCACGAGCCCGGCGGGCATGACTTAATTTTCGGGATCCAACTGGCGCAGGTTGTAGCCCATACCCGCGATGCGGCGGATCAGGCCCATGACATCGTTGAGATCGGCGATCAAAACATCCGCCGTTGTGACTCGCCACAATGCGTAGGCAACTTTTTCCGCTGGGAGGTTCATGCGCCCCGCGATGCGTTCGAGCCGGGTATCGACGCCCGGCCGGTCGAGCGACGCCTCAACCAACTCCAGCGCTCTGGTCGCTATATGGCGATCGGACGCATTCATGCCGTCCAGGTCGCCGAGTTTCTCAAAGAAGGCCTCGCGCATTTCGACGGGGTCTTCGGCACGGGCGACTGCGAGCAGCGTGGAGATGGCGGCGTCGGCCATAATGGTGTAGGGGTCCTCACGAATTTGGTTCATTCCCCCGATATTGGAGAATTCCGAAGAAAAGGGAAGAAAAAACGTTTCCGGGGCCGTTTCGATTCCGATCACTTGCAATAGTCTAGGTAGGCGGTGCGGTGCAACACATTGGCCAGATACGCATCGACCTCGGCACGCGAGTAACGCGGTGGATAAAAGCCGCCACGGCCGAGCCACTCCTTCAATCCCAAGGCACGCTCGCGTGCCGCCTCAAAATCCTGTTCCTTCATCGCTTCGAACATTTCCAAATACGCGGTTGTCGGGTCCATGGTCGGAGGGTTGTTACAAATCGAAGAGGCTGGTGGTGGTGAGTTGCCGGCGGCGATTGACCTTCGGCTCGCCGCGGGCGCGGGTGAGAAGATCGCTGGCGCCCTGGCGGAGCCGAAGGTTGCCGCCTGTGCGGAGCCGCAAGAGCCGATGACAGCCCTCCACGGTGAGGCTGACCAGGTCGTTGCCGGAACAGTCCAGCGATTTGAGGCCAGTCATTCCGGAGCAATCCAGAGTTTCTAGGCGATTGCCGTCGCACCGAAGATGGGCGAGGTGTTTGAGTTCGCGGGCATCGATGGCGGTAAGTCCGCAATCGTTCACGTGCAGGCGGGTGATATTTCCGCACGGCTCGGTGTTCCAGGGCGCCCGGCATGACCACAGGATCAGCCACGGCGCCGGGTCCAGCCTGATGAATTCCTGGCCTTTCATGCGGTAATGCCAGTGGAATACGCGGATGGGGTTGTCCGGCGACTGGACGGCGATGCAGCCGGTGGTGCTGACGGCCATGATCTGCGCCGGCTCGTCGCCGGCAAAGAACAGATGCGCAGAGCCATCCGTGCCGGCGGGCATATTCCTGGGCGACAGTCTCATGCCAACCGGTTCTGGATCATCCGGCTGCCGATGGCAAGACAAAAAAGGCTCAACCGGGCTCCACGGCGCTCACCGGTCTTGAGGATGCAGCAATAATCGTCGGTTGCACGATGTCGGTAGATTGTGTCAGGGGCGGCAAATCTTATCGGCGGAGCTTTGGCTCCTTCCCAGCTCCCCCTGCCATTCGAGCGGCTGTTCGGCGTGAAATCCACCGACCGCGACTGTTCGCCGATTCCCCCAGTCGTGTTGCGCCACCTTGGGCACTATATGTGCATCATGTGTGCAATGCGTGTGCGCCGTATGTGCCTTGTGGGCCTACTCTGTGTCGTGTCATGCACCGCGTCCTTGAAGCCGAGCCGGACACATGCTATCTTGTAGTCGTTTGCCCCTGCTTGGGGTTTGTGCCCTGAGCGGGACGAGACTCCCCAAGTCATGGTCGGGGTCCAAGGCATCGAAATCTGGGTTGGGACCAGTGAGCCAACACCAGTCCGCTGGTGGAGAAGGTACTGGCCCTCGTTGTTTCGCGCAAGATCCGCGCGACGGCGATATCCGACACGGCTCGGTCGCCGCGAATTTGAGTCAACTGACACGGAGAATTTCATGGACATCCCCGCAGAAACATTCTTGGATGAGACAAATCGACAGCGACGTGTTCCCTGCGTAGTGCTTTTAGACACGTCAGGATCAATGGCAGGCACGTCCATCGATTTGTTGAACAGGAGATTACCGGCGATCAAGGAAGCGATGGAAGGTGACAGCGTCACTCAACTGGCGGTCGAACTGGCGGTGGTCACGTTTGGCGGTCGAGCGACCAAGGTGGTTGATTGGACGCCGCCAACCGGATTCACTCCCCCGACATTATCGGCCGATGGCGGCACGCCGTTGGGAAGCGCGTTGCACATGGCATTGAGATCGGAAGAG
>CAZYDC010000448.1:0-1330 GCA_964646065.1 uncultured Planctomycetaceae bacterium
CCACCTCTGGACGCGACGGCCAAGGATGGCCGCCGCGCAATACACTCGCGCAATACCTTCAAGCGCCCGCGCGGTCGATTTCCTCTCGCGCGATGCGGCACCATCGCGTGACGCGTTGCGGGTCGTTGCCGATCGTGTGGTTGTCCTTCATGATGATCTCCAGGTGGCAGCCGCGCGCCTTGGCCAGCGCGTCGCGAAGGTCGGCGCGAATGGCGGCGTCGTCGAAGCTCGGCGCCGCCAGCAGGCCCGGATGCGCCTTGAGCGAGTACACGTAGCGGCCGCCCAGGTTCGACGCCATCGCGGCCCGGTCGCACCACGGGGATACGCTCACGCGGCGAAGGTTCTTCACTTTGCTCAGCGCCCCCCACCGCGTATGCACCGGTTCGCAGCAGCCGTAGCACACCAGGCCGAACCGCTCCATGATCGGCAACTGGTAGGGCAGCACGAACTCCTCGAACATTTCGGGCGACACGCCGACCGTCTCCTGGCTCTCCAAAAGCACCCACAGGTCGCGCGTGCGCGCCTGGCCGCCGAAGCCCGGCGCGGGCAATTGGCCCGTCCAGCCGAAACCGCCCGAGCCCACGTAGTCGCCCTCGTTGTTGAGGGTGTAAAAACCCTCTCGCTCCAGAAAGTCCACCATCGCAAGGTGGCTGTCGCGAAGGAACGCCATCAGCCCGTGCAGGCCTCGCGGGTTGTCGTACATGTCCAGCATCATCTGGCCGAGGCCTCGCAGGCGGATCAGCTCCCACGTCATGCCCAGGCTCCAGTACCAACCGTTGAACCAACTCGTGCGCAACCGCACCGGCAGCAGGTCGCCGAGTATTTCGCCCGCCAGCGCCAGGCGGCGCTCGGTGGCCTCGCGATCGACGTTGAACGTCTGCGGCCGCAGCGAACTCAAATCGTCCAGGTCCTTCAGCGGCGAAATCCACGTCCGCGCGCCGCCGTCCTGCCCGCCGATGTTCTGTTCGCTCATGCCAAAATTCGTGCGGGTGTACACGTAGCCCAGCTCAAACCACGGCTGGATCACGCGGTCGTCGCCCATTGACTCGCCCCAGAACGCCTCGCGCCGCAGCGTGTGTTCCCACGCCCTGCCGAAATCGGAGCGGCACTGAAGGTCCTGCGGCCGGATGATCTCGTTCCAGCCGTTCTCGGGGTCGCAGAACACCATCGGTCGCTGTGACCGCAGATCGTTCAGCGCCGTCCACAGCCGGCTCTTTTCCCGCTCGACCGGCCGCGAGGCCAACTCCGCCACGCGCCCGGCCAGACCGCGAAGAATCTCGCGGTCAGCGGCGGGGAAGGTCTCGTCGGCGACGTGGTTGTCGGCGTCAAT
>CAZYDC010000448.1:1340-4525 GCA_964646065.1 uncultured Planctomycetaceae bacterium
GGCTCCTTTTTAATCCAGTGTTCTGTTACTCGTCAATTCGTGGGTGCCATGCCCAAGTCTGCGCGGGCATGTGCGCACTGCCCGGACATGCCCGCGCAGACTTGGGCATGGCACCCGATTCATCATCATCGCGTTTCCGGCGTTCCTTCGCGCAGCACGCTCTTTATGATCTCCACTTCCTCGGGCAGGTACGGCGTGCCGTCGCGGCGGAGCAGGTCGTGGAACCACGTCGCCGGTTCGGGCGCGCCTTTGGGGGAGCCCCAGGGAAAGTTCGTCTGGCTCCGGCCGTTGATGAGGCCCCAGAAGTAGCAGCCGACCTGGTGGCGGCGGAACATCGGCAGGTGCGTGCGGAACAGGCTGCCGCCGGTGCGGCGCATCCACTCGGTACAGATCGCGGGGCGGCCCAGGGCCTGGAGGGCTTCGATTTCCGCCTCGGTGTCGGGCAGTTCACCGTAATTGTGGAACGTGGTCACGTCGGAAAGTTCCAGAAGCATTGCGTTCAGGCTGCCGGCGGCAGGGGTGCGATAGTCGCCGGTCCAGACTCCGCTGGAAAGCGGCTGCTTCGGCCCGGCGGCGCGAGCCCAAGCGAACGTTTCGCGCAAGAGCGGCCCACTGCTGCCGTTCATGCCGGAGTTGCCCGGCTCGTTGTAGAGATCCCACAGCAGCACGCGGTCGTCTCCGGCGAATCGTCCGACCACGCCGCGCACGTACTGCTCCAGCTTCGGCCAAACGGTGCGGTCCTTCACCTGTGCGTGGCCGGGGCTGGGCGTCCATCCGCTGTTGTGAACGCCCGGAATCGGGTCGCGCTGCCGACCGTGATACGGCTGCTCGTTGAAGTGCGAGCAATCGTCGAACAGGCAGAGCATCGTCGAAAGCCCGTGGCCGTGCGCGATGCCCAGGAAACGGTCGATCCGCTCCAGCAAGCCGTCGGCATCGGCCTCCCATGCGAAATAGTGCAGGTTGACCCGCAGCGTGTTGAAACCGATCCGCTGCGCCCAGCCCAGTTCGCGGTCGATGGCGGCCGGGTCGAACGTCTGGGCCGCCCACAGCTCTATCGGATTGATCGCCGTGCTGGGCACATAGTTGAACCCGCACAGCCACGGCTGGGCGCGGTACCAGGCCCAGGTCTTTTCGGAATCCCAACGCTTCGCGTTCATTTTGTCTCCAAGTCAGTCCGATGTCGAAGAAAGCTTATATGGCCCGGCGGCCTCTTGCCAGCGGGAACCGGCATTCGGGGTTCGGGTTTCGGGAACCGGGATTCGGGAAGAAACAACGAAGAGCCTCTTTGCCGTTTCTTCCCGAAACCCGATTCCCGATTCCCGAATCCCGATCCCCAAACGAGTTTGGGCTTGCCCGCGACGTTATTGATTCGTAATTTGTCATTCGTCATTTGTCATTGAAATAAAGGTTCGCCATGAAATACGTTTCCACGCGAGGCGGTGTGCCGCCGATCGAGTTCCAGGACGCCGTGATGATGGGCCTGGCCGACGACGGCGGCCTGCTCGTGCCTCAGGACATCCCGCATGTGGGAAAGCCGCCCTCGGCTGTACTCGCCCGCTGGGCCGACCTGCCATACGACCAACTGGCCTTTGAGGTGCTCGCGCCGTTCATCGGCGACATCCCCGAGGCCGACCTGAAGGACCTGCTGGCCCGCACGTACGCACCGGGCGGCTTCTCGCCATCGCCCGCGCCCACCCGCGCCGTCGGGCCGATCCACGTGCTGGAACTCTGGCACGGGCCTACCCTGGCGTTCAAGGACCTGGCCTTGCAGTTGCTGGGCAACCTTTTCGAGTACATCCTGGCGCGGCGAGGCGGGCGGCTGAACATTCTGGGCGCCACCAGCGGCGACACCGGCAGCGCCGCGATATACGGCCTGCGGGGGCGGCGGAACATCGAGGTCTTCATGCTGCACCCGCACGGGCGGGTCTCGCCGATCCAGGCCCGCCAGATGACCACCGTGACGGACCCCAACATTCACAACGTCGCCGTCGAGGGCAGCTTCGACGACTGCCAGCGGATCATGAAGGCCCTGCTGTGCGACCTGCCCTTCAAGCGCGACTATTCGCTGGGCGCGGTCAACTCGGTCAACTGGGCCCGCGTGCTGGCCCAGATCGTCTATTTCTTCCGCTCCAGCCTGGACGTGACCCGGTCCACCGGCGCCGCGGCCGTGCGGGTGGCCGTGCCCACCGGCAACTTCGGCGACGTGCTGGCCGGATGGTACGCCATGCAGATGGGCGCCCCGATCCGCCAACTGATCCTGGCCTCCAACGAAAACGACATCCTCGCCAGGTTCTTCAACACCGGCCTGTACTCGCTGGGGCAGGTCCACCAGACGCTGGCGCCCGCGATGGACATCCAGGTGGCCAGCAACTTCGAGCGATACCTTTACTGCCGGCTGGGCGGCGACGGCCAGCGGCTTCGCGGCATGATGGAGGACTTCGGCCGCACCGGCCGCCTGAGCGTACCGGTTGAACCGGGCGAGTCCGTCGATTCGGCCTTCGCCGCCGCGTCGGCCGACCGGGAGCAAGTGCTCGCCACCATCCGCGACTTCCACCAGCGATACGACTACCTGCTGGACCCGCACACCGCCGTCGGCGTGTCCGTGGCGATGCGGCTGGCCCAGCCGTCCGAGGCGGAACCGCTGATCTGCCTGTCCACCGCGCACGCGGCCAAGTTCCCCGAGGCCATCCGCCTCGCGACCGGAAAGGACCTCGCCCGCCACGGGGCCATCGACGCCCTGTCGAACCTGCCCACCCGATGCGAGAGCCTGCCCAACGACGCCCAGGCCGTGCGGGAACTGATCCGACGAACCCTGGCGACGCGATAAGCAAGCTCGCCCCGGTTCAATTCCGCGGAGGGCTGCCCGATTCGCAACCCGCTCTGCCCAGCCACGAACCTGTCCTGCCCATCCGGCAACCCGGGCTGCCCAACTCGGAACCTGTACTGCCCGACTGGAGCCTGTTCTGCCCGATATCTTAATCGATAAGTGTAGCGTATGAAGCCTTTTATGTATTTCACACCTCTCTTTCGCGTGTTTTTTGGATAGTGTTTCAGTGGGAGCCTGCTCATTGCCGGGGTGGCCGTCGAATGTCGACATCGGCGTTGAGCGTTCAGGACTGTCTGAGTACGCTGCCCCAGAACAAAGGGGTGGAAAAGACATTCTCTCTTTGTCGTTGCTTTTTCTT
>CAZYDC010000449.1:0-4521 GCA_964646065.1 uncultured Planctomycetaceae bacterium
GGGCAGTCATAAAACATGTACGCCGCCACTTCGACTCCGCACAGCTCCCGCAGGCTGCCCCAGTACGCGCCGATGGGCGGCAGCAGCAAGGCGTCGAAATCCGGGCTGTTGAAGCGGGCCACGCGCTGAGAGAAATCTGTCGCGACGCGTTCCTGCATCCTGCCGATGAATCGCGGCAGAATCGCCTCGAAATCCGCGCGGTTCTTGACCGGGAACTCCAGCCACTCCGGCATCGACATGCCCCCCTTGAGATCCTTGGCGGTCGTCCCGGACTGGTTGATGAAGATTGTATACTCGGGCGTCTCCTCCAGGACCTTCCGCTCGAACAGCGGAAACATCCCTTCGTTGAAGCCGTGCGAGTCGATGTCAAAACACTTCACGCCGAAGTAATCGGTCCAGTACTGGCCGTCCTCCAGCCCCTCGCTCTGCCACCGCGCCACGGTCTGCTGCCAGGCGCCCTCGCCCAACAGCGGCGGATGGTCGAACTCCTTGTAGGTCATCGTCGCGACAAAACGGTCCAGGTTCCGCATCGGTGTCTCCACACAATTCAAAGTTCGTAGTACGTAGTTCGTAGTTCGTAGTTCGTAGTTCGTAGCACATGGTTCGGAGAAGGTCTTCGCCGTTTCATACTACGAACTGCGAACTACGAACTATTCGGTTCTACGGATTTGCCGTAGCCGGGGCATCGCCGGCCGGCTTGGTCTCCGCCGCCGGTGGGGCTGCCGGCTCCGCCGGCGGGGCCGACGGTGTCTCGGTGGTTGCCACCGGCGCCTCGGCCGGGGTTTCCGGCGATTCCTGGACATACACGTCATCCAGGTCCGTGGCGTCCACTTTCCGCCGCAGCAGGTAGTAAATGATCGTGGCGCTGCTGGAGGCGTAGCTCAGGATGAACGCGCCCACCACGGCCGCGACCAGGGCCACCCACAACCAGATGAACACGCCCGCGACGGTCTCGCTGCCGCTCATCGCATCCCAATTGAAGTTGCCGTAGAGGAAATCCCAGGTGGGCTTCCGCCAGATCACCGGGACCTTGTCGCTCTGGCCGAGGGCTTCGCCGCCGGTCCAGACGCCCCATCGCATAAACATGTACGTGGCGCCCAGGGCCAGGTACGCAAAGAGCCGCACGAACAGGTAGCACACCACGCCGTACACCAGGGCCACCAGGGCGTACAAGCCCGCGTGCCAGGGGCGGGCATAAACATAGGCGAAGCTGCGGCTGAAGGCGTCGAAACTGTCGGAGCCTTCGACCGCGATGGTCGGGTACATCAGCCCCAGGCCCGAGACCAGGCCGATCAGCACGAACGCGATCGCCACGCCCAGCCCCAGGGCCAGGAAGAACAGGAACCCCACCAGCGGGGCGCCCACCCAGGGAATGTTGGCCAGCAGGCCTCCCAGCAGGATCATCGCTCCCAGCACGAACACCACGCCCAGCGGGATCAGCGGGGCGGTGAAGAAGCTCGGCCACTTGACCAGGGCGAACTTGAGCGCCTGGACCATGGAAATCTTTTCCTCGCGGGCGGCGTGCAGGGCGGCCATGCGGTGAATCGCCCCGCCGAACAGCGCCCACACGCCCAGCGACACCGCCAGCAGGATAATGCCGAACAGGATGTGCTGCGTCAGCAGCCACCGCAGGCCGCCGGTGGTTTGGATCGCGTAGAACACAAAGCCCGGCCCAGCCGTCGCGGAGGCGTCGGGGCCGCTACGGACTTGCGTCATGCCGCCGCCGTACGAATCGGGGGTCGCATCCGGCGAGGCCGGCGCCTGGGACAGCCAGCCGCCCAGGATGTTTCCGTTGCCCACGGCGGTAATGGCGTTGGCGATGCTGTTCCACTCGAACGAGGCAAACGAATCGAACACGCCCACGCCCTGAATCTGCGCTAGCGACGCGCGATTCTCTTTTTTCCAGTTGGTCAGGTTGGAGCGGGCGGCGACGTAATCGGCCTTCAGTTGTTTCTGGGCTTCGGCCTTGTCTTTGACTTCCGGGTCTTTCTCGCGGTCGGCTCGGGCGCTTTCGATGGCGGCCAGCACCGCCTCGGCCTGCACCACCTGGCCGCTGCGAATCCTGGCCACGAGATCCGACAACTTATCGGGGTTCTTGGCGTCGGAGCCCTGGCTATCCAGGTGAGGCAACTTGTCCGGATGGTCCTTGACCCATTTGTCGAACTCCGTGTTGAACGCCTCCAGGAACGCCGAACTGGTCGAAGACCCGGGGCGGAGCAGGATGTCGCCGAAGTCGAATTTCGAGTTGCCGCCCTGCACACGCTGGAGCCTCTCGCGGGCCTTGGCCAGGCGGCCGGAATCCCACTGTTCCTGCACGATTTTGTACGTGTCGGGCGAGCTGGCATAATCCTGCACCTCGCCGGGCCTGACGTCGTGTCCGGTCCAGCACCAGACCAGGTCCATCGCCCCTCCGGCCGCCCAGATCAGCACGATCGCCGCCACCGCCAGCACCAGCTTGCTGGGGTGAATCGCCAGCTTGAACCCCTTAAAAATATGCGTGAAACTGAACAACTCATTCCAGTTGATGTGGCGAATCTCGCTGCGGTCGTCGGTCATTATGTCGCCCTTTCCTTATTATAGAATCGTTCGCGCGAAGCGCGGACACGGCGTCTGCCTGAACGGCAGGGGATTATACGTCCGGCCCGAAGTCCTTCAAAGGAAAACTCGCAATGCTTCGTGCGGCGCCTTTCTTGTGGCACCCCCAAGTCTGTCCGCACCCGTAGGGGCGCTTGGGGGTGTCTGAGATTACGCATGCAACCAAGACACCCCCAAGAAGACTTGGGGGTGCCACAAGACAAGGCGGGGCTTTCCTATTTCCTTGCCGAACCCATCTTCTTGGACGCCTTTGCCGCGGAGGAGTCGGAAGACGGCTTGTCCGAGGCGGGCTTGTCGCTTGTGGATTTTTCCGACGCGGCGGCGGGCTTATCCGCGGCGGATGTCTTGCCGTTGTCTCCGGCGGCGGGCGGCGCGTCATTTTTCGCCGAGGTGGCGTAGGACTTATCGCGGTAATCGGTGCAATAGAAACCGCTGCCCTTGAAAATAACGCCCGCGCCGATGCCGATCAACCGGCGGGCCTTGAGCTTTTTGCAGGCGGGGCACTTGCGGATCGGGCCGGCCTTGATCGATTGGAATAATTCAAACCGATGCCCGCAGGCATCGCACTCGTAATCATACGTAGGCATGAAAAACTAACCTTTTCCTTCCTTCGAGTCCTGGTCCTGGGTTTGGGCCGGCGGCTCGGACTCCTTGGACACTACAACGTGCGCCGGGCGGATGGTGCGGCCTTTGAGCAGGTAGCCGGCCTGCAACTCCTGAAGCACGGTCCGGGGCGGGTGCTGGTCGGACGACTGCTCCATCAGGGCCGAGTGCCGCTCGGGATCGAAAGGCACTTGCTGGGTCGAAATCCGGGTCAGCCCGAACCGCGCCAATATCTGGAGGGCCTTGTCATGAACCAATTCCATGCCCGTCCGCAGCGGATCGTCCGCGGCATGGTTCTGCCGGGCGACGGTCAAGGCCCGCTCCATGTCGTCCACGATGGGCAACAACGCCTTGATCAACTCCTCGTTGGCGAACTCGCGGGCCTGCGCGATGTCGCGCTGCGCGCGCTTCTGGTAGTTCACGAATTCCGCCGACACTCGCTGCAGCCGCGCCAGCAGGTCGTCGCGCTCGGCGCGAAGGCTCTGGACGTTTTCGACCGGCGGCGGCTGAAGCGGCGATTGCGGCGCAGGCGGCGCGGCGGCTTCCGGCGAAGCGGGCGCCGGTGCGGTCGTTTCGTCGCCGGGCGGAGGATGATCTTTAGGATGATTTTTGTGGTGAGTCATATGGCTAACCTCGCATCATTCTTAATGTAGCATGGGCATCTTGCCCATGAGTCTCACGGGCGTCTCGCCCGTGCATTTTGTTTCTTTTGTTTCTTCTCTTAAGAAAGAAAACGACAACAGCGAAGACATGGGCAAGATGCCCATGCGACTCACGGGCAAGATGCCCGTGCTACGTTCCACTTTGCTATTTCTTTCCAAGGTACACCTTGAGCTTGTCGAAAAAGTTCTTGCGCCCGGGCGTGATTTCGATCTCCTCGGTCCTGGCGAATTGCTGGAGCAATTCCCGCTGCTCGGGCGTGAGCTTGCGGGGCACCTCGACGAACACCTGCACGAGCTGGTCGCCCCGCCGTCCGCCGCGGGCGTTGGGCAGGCCCTGCTGCTTCAGAACGATCACGTCGCCGTTCTGCGTGCCGGGGGGCACGTCGATCTCCTGCTGGCCGCCCAGCGACGGCACGGCCAACTTGCCGCCCAGCGCCGCTTGCGTAAAGCTGATGGGCGCCTGGCAGAACACGTCGTCGTTTCGCCGACCCAGCAGCGGGTGCTGCGCCACGCGGACGTACACGTGCAGGTCGCCCCGGCTGGTGCCGTTGGCGCTGGGCTCGCCCTCGCCGCGCGCGCGGATGACCTGGCCTTCGTGGATGCCCGGCGGAACGTGTACGCTCAGCACGCGCTTCTTGCGCCGCCGCCCGCTGCCCTTGCA
>CAZYDC010000450.1:0-371 GCA_964646065.1 uncultured Planctomycetaceae bacterium
AGAAACAGCAACAGCGAAGAAGCGACAAAAGCAAAGAGCCCGCGTGGATCAAACGATCCCGCGGGCTCTTCGCCGTTTCTTCGCCGTTACTCTCTACTCCCCACGCCCCACTCCCTACGGTCTTTTCTTCGCCGTTACGCCCCACGCTCTACGCGCCACGCTTTACAGTCTTCCTCGTTGACGCCCCGGCGGGGGAGTATATAATCTGTTGACTGCATCGGCCCCTCGAGGGCGCCAATGGGAGCACCGTGCGAACGAACATGGACAACCTGGATCGCTTTGCCACCGCCAGGGCGGCCGACTTCGTTCGCGCCGGCATTATTGTCCCAGGCGCCCGCATCGTGCCCTAGGGATCGCCGCAAAGCGCCGGC
>CAZYDC010000450.1:381-4487 GCA_964646065.1 uncultured Planctomycetaceae bacterium
CCCTGAGGCAATCCTTCAGGGCTGGCTTCGTATACAGAGAACAACGAAGAGAACGACACAGAGACGCAGAGAGACAGAGAAAGAAACAGGTAAACGGCAAAGATAGAAGAAAGAACGAATTCATTCTTCGCTTTCATCCTATGCTTCTTCCGCCTCTGCGCCCTCTGTGCCTCTGTGTCGAATAAACGAAAGACAGACAACCAATGAGCGAGAAGAGCGAGAAACCCGACAAAAACATATACAAAGATTCCTTGAACCTTCCGAAGACCGACTTTGACATGAAGGCGAACCTGCTGGCCAAGGAGCCTGCCTTGCAGGCGAGGTGGAAGCAGGAGGACCTGTACGGCCGCATCCGCCGCGAGCGGAACGGGGCCAGGCGGTTCGTGCTGCACGACGGGCCGCCGTACGCCAACGGAAACATTCACGTGGGCACGGCGCTGAACAAGGTGCTCAAGGACATGGTCGTCCGCATTCGCACGATGGAAGGATGTGATTCGCCCTACGTGCCCGGCTGGGACTGTCACGGCCTGCCGATCGAGCAGAAGGTGGCCGACGACCTGGGCAAGTCCAAGGCGGCCGCGATGGACCCGCTGGAGGTCCGCCGGCTCTGCCGCGAATACGCGGATAAATTTCAGAAGTTGCAGTCCGATCAGTTCCAGCGCCTGGGTGTGCTGGGCGAGTTCGACCAGCCTTACATCACGATGGCGCCGCAGTACGAGTCGGCCGTGATGGAGGTCTTCGCGATGCTGGCCGAGCAGGGGCTGGTCTACAAGCAGCTCAAGCCCGTTCACTGGTCCATCGAGAACCGCACGGCGCTGGCCGACGCGGAACTGGAATACCAGGACCGCAAGGACCAGAGCATTTTCGTCGCCTTTGAAATGACGCCGGAATCCGGACCTCGGCTGTTCTGCCCGACGGGCAAGGTGCATTTGCTGGTCTGGACGACCACGCCTTGGACGCTGCCGGCCAACCTGGCCGTGGCGATCCATCCCGACTTCCACTACGTGGTCATCCGCACCGACGTGGGCGGAAACCCGATGGACCTTATGCTGGCCGAGGAGCGTGTGGACGCCGTGCTGGACCCGGCGCGGGCCGCCGGAATCGTTACCGGGCCTCAGAAGCAATTGTGCCGGTTCAAGGGCAAGGAGCTGCTGGACCTGGGCCTGAAGTACAAGCACCCGCTGATCGAGGGCAAGCTCTGCCCGGTGGTGGGGGCCGAGTACGTCACGCTCGAGGACGGCACGGGCCTCGTGCATACCGCGCCCGGGCACGGCATGGAGGACTACGGCACCGGCCTCAAGAACGGTTTGCCGATCTACTGCCCCGTGCAGGCCGACGGCACGTTTGACGACACCGCGCCCGCGTGGCTGCGCGGCGTACACGTGTGGAAGGCCAACCCGATGGTGATCGATTATCTCCGCGAGCACGGCAAGCTGCTGCTGTCGACGGAGATCACGCACTCCTACCCGCACGATTGGCGTTCGATGACCCCGACGATCTTCCGGGCGACCGAGCAGTGGTTCGTCGGCGTGGACCGCCCGGCCAGGCAGAGCGAGCGGTCGCTGCGCGACATGGCCAAGGACGTCTGCCGCCGCGAGCGGCGCGAGGGCGGCGTGGACTTCGTGCCCTCCTGGGGCCGCAATCGCATCGCGGGCATGTTGGAAAGCCGGCCCGACTGGTGCATCAGCCGACAGCGGGCCTGGGGGCTGCCGATCCCCGCGTTCTACAACGCCAAGGGCAAGCCGCTGCTGACGCCGCGGAGCATCCGCGCGGTGGCGGCCGTGGTGGCCAAGCAAGGTTCCGACGCGTGGTTCCAGCTTTCGCCCGCGCAACTGTTGGAAGGTTACGACCCGCACAAAGACCGCGACCTGGAGAATCCGGGCGAGTTCGAGGTCGCCGGCCTGACCGTCGGGCGCGACATCTTCGACGTGTGGTTCGAGAGCGGTTCGAGCTGGTTCGCCGTTTGCATGAAGCGCGGCCTGGTGAAGGAACTGCCCGTCGATCTGTACCTGGAGGGTTCGGACCAGCATCGCGGGTGGTTCCAGCTTTCGCTGCTGCCGGCCCTGGGCGCGCAAGGCCGCGCGCCGTTCGCCACCGTGGTCACGCACGGGTTCATCGTGGACGAGCAGGGCATGAAGATGTCCAAGAAGCTGGGCAACACGATCAACGTGATCGACCAGTTGGCCAAGCGAGGCGCGGACATCCTGCGGCTGTGGATCGCCTCGGTGAACTACCAGGACGACGTTCGCTGCTCCGAGGCCCTGATCGCGCAGTCCGAGGATTCGTACCGGAAGATCCGCAACACGCTGCGGTTCTGCATGGGCGCGTGCGCCGATTTCGACCCGGCCCTCAACGCCACCGAGCCGGCCAACCACAGCATCGACCGCTGGATGAGCATGAAACTCCACGAGCTCGTCCACGAGGTGCGGGCCGCGTACGACGCGTACGAGTTCCACCGCGCCACGCGAATCATGTACGAGTTCTGCACGGTGCAGGCCTCGTCGATCTACCTTTCGGCCGTCAAGGACCGGCTCTATTGCGAAAGCCCCGACGCCATCCGCCGCCGGGCCACGCAAACGGTCATCCACGAAATGCTGCTGGCCCTGACCAAGCTGATGGCGCCGATTTTGCCGCACACGTGCGACGAGGTGTGGGCGCACATTCCCCATCGCGCGGCGAGCGAGCCGGACAACGTCGCCCTGGCCCTGCTGCCCGAGGTGGACGATGAAGAGTTGGCCGTGGCCTTGAACATCACGCCCGTCAGCCCCGACGCCGGTGCCTGGGCGGGGGACAATCTGACCGGCGGGCCTGGATACGTCTGGTCGCGGCTGATGGAACTGCGGGACGACGGCCTGGTCAAGCTCGAAAAACTCCGCAACGAGGGCGTGAAGAACCCGCTCGATACCGAGGCGGTGTTCCAGGTTAAGGCCGCGAACGGGCCGGCCGGCAACATCGTCGAAACGTACATCCGCGAGTTGGAAGACCTGCTGGGCGTGGGGTACGCGAGCGTCGAACGGGTGGCGGAACTGCCCGAGGGCGTCGAGGTGCATGTGCTGGTCCGCGACACCCGCGAGAAATACAAGCGGTGCGCCCGAAGCTGGAAACGCCGCCCCGACGTCGGCGGCGACGCGGAATACCCCGAGCTGTCCGCACGCGACGCGGCGGTGATGAGAGAATTGAAACAGCGTTAATTCGTTGACTGGTTGATTCGTTAACTCGTTGACTGGCGATGGAGATGATTCATCGAGTTAACCAGTTAACGAATTAACCAGTGAACCATTTGAAAGAGGACACAATGATTTTTCAGAAGTCACAGAAACTTGTCATGACGGGCGACTCGATTACGGACGCCGGCCGCACGCGGCCGATTGCCGAAGGCCTGTTCGATCCGCTGGGCCGCGGGTACGTGACGCTGGTCGAGGCCCTGATCGGCGCGTGCCATCCGGAACTGGGCCTGCGCGTGGTGAACACCGGGGCCAGCGGCGACAATGTCCGCTACATTAAGGATCGCTGGCAGAGCGACGTGCTGGACCTCAAGCCCGATTGGGTGAGCCTGATGATCGGCATCAACGATGTCTGGCGGCAGTACGACTCACCGCGCCAGCCGGAACTGCACGTGTACCTCGACGAGTATACGGCCACGCTGGACGAACTGGTCGGCCGCACGCTGTCCCAGGCCAAGGGCATGATTTTGATGGCCCCGTATTACATCGAGCCCAACCGCCGCGACCCGATGCGGGCCACGATGGACCGCTACGGCGCGGCGATGAAGAAAGTCGCCGCCAAGCACGACGCCCTGTTCATCGACACGCAGGCCGCCTTCGACCAGGTGCTCAAAACGTACTATCCCGGCACGCTGGCCTGGGACCGCGTCCACCCCAACCAAGCCGGACACATGGTCATGGCGCGGGCGTTCGCAAAGGCCGCCGGAATGAAGTGGTAAGGGTTCTGGTGGCACCCCCAAGTCCGCTTGGGGGTGTCCGCGGTTGTGGACGTTCGCCGCGCAATACCCACGCCGTGACTGGGGCATTGCGTCTGGTGGTGCCCCAAGACGCCGACAAGCAAGCCCGCCAACCGCACCTCGAGAACGATGGCGGGCAAGCTGG
>CAZYDC010000451.1:0-4475 GCA_964646065.1 uncultured Planctomycetaceae bacterium
GACGCCCGTGGGACTCATGGGCAAGATGCCCATGCTACGTCCGAAACCCGTTTTCGCGTGCAAAGGAGACACCATGAATCGGCGTGCGATTGTTGTGGGCGTGTTGGTCGCGGTCGTCGCGTGCGTTGGGGCGATTGTCGGGGTCAGTTCCCGATCCAGTGGGCAGTCCGTGACTGGCGGCGTCGCGCCCGTTGCGGCGGCGCAGACACCCGTGGCGCACGAAGTGTGGATGGCCCTTCGCGCGGACGGCCTGTCCGGCAGCGGGGGAGTGACGGATCCGTTCGACGCTTCCAGTGTGGAAAAACTCAATGCCCTGTTCGCCAAGTTCGCCAAGGACTACGGCGACAATCTGACGATCCACCTGGGTCCGGGCGTGTTCTATGGCGACCGGCTGGTTCACCCGCGCAGCAACTGGAAGATTCGCGGCGCCGGGCGGGACATCACGATCTGGCGCACGACGCCGAATCTTGCCGCCGTCGATACCATCGGCTTCCGCGGCGACGAGGCCAACGGCGGACTGACCGGCGTCGAGGTCTCCGACATGACTTTCGATTTCAACGTACACAACCTGCGCAAGGCCAACCGCGCGTTTGTTTACTTCGTCGGCGGCAAGCCGCTGGTGTACTACTATTACTCGCAGTCGCCGCCGGCATGGTCGGACAAACAGCCGTACAAGCGGGGCACCGACGCCGCCGTGACCTGCAAAGGCGCCGAGTACGTCTGCATCACCGCCGACGTTCCCGCCCTGGGCAAGGCCCCCGCGCAGAACGATCTTTGGAGCATCCTGCGGCCGTGCGATCCGGCGAAGCTGCCCGCGTGGGAACAGGGCAAGGCCTACGCCGTCGGCGATGCGGCGGCGCTGGCGGGCAAAATCTACATCTGCGTGGCCGCGAACGCCAAGGGCGCGCCGTGGGCGGACGCGGCCGACTGGCGGCCGATCCGCACCGACGCGCCGGACCCGAGAATTTACACGCACGCGGTTTTCGTCAACGGGGCCGCGCCGCGCGGCGGCCACCGCGTCAACCGATGCAAGGCGATCAACGGCCACGGATCGTCGTTCCTCGGCCGCGAGTCGTTCATCTTCGGCCTGGGCGGAAACGACTGCGCCATCGAGGACTGCCAGGTCGCCGACTTCCAGGGCGACTACGGTTCGCTGATCGTCGTCTATTGCGGCCAGAACAACGTTGTCCGCAATTGCTCGGTTCGCGGCAACGGCGGAATCGGCACGATGGCCTACGGCGGCTGGGCCCTCCACGATTGCGTCTACGAGAACAACTTCTGCGACAATGTTTCGGCCGCCAACAACATCGACTCGCTCACCTGCCGCAACGTGACCTACCGGGGCAACACGTTCCTGCGCTGCCATTACGTCGGCCTGCTGGTCAACGTCAGCGGAAAGTATCCCGACGAGCACAAGCTGAACGTCAACGGCACGGTCATCGACACGGCCACGAACCACGTGGACGGCCTGTTCATCCACGACAACCTCGTGGAAGTTACGGACGATTGCCCCTACGGCGGAATCCAGGTGCAGCAGACGGGCCTGTGCAACGTGAAGATTTACAACAACGTCATCCGCACGCACGACGGCAAAGGCCACGGCCGCCGGGCCATCGGCGTGCTGGGCAACCCGACCGCCAACGTGCAGATCACCGACAACACCTGCGACCCCGACATGTATTGCGAAGTCGGCGTCCCCGCCTTCGGCTGGGGAAACTTCGACCTGACCGGCAAGCCGATCAAGGGCCTGGAGAAACTCGTCAAACCCTGAAGGAATTGCGGATTGCGGATTTCGGATTGCGGATTGAACGGCAAGAACCCTGTCCACCCCAATCGCTTACATACCGTTGGGGGGCGGTTGGCGCGTGGCCCAATCGGAGGGCTCGTCGGCCAAGACATACCGGAGTTCCCCGCCGTTACGGATTTCCTCGTGCCTGACCCAGGCGCGGTCGAGCGGCTGGCCGTTGAGGGTGGCTTCCCGAATGTAGAGGCCTTTGCCGTCGCCTGGGCGCGGCGCGAGGATTGTCAGCGTCTTGCCGGTCGTCCCCAGGTCCAGTTCGACGCGGTCGAACAGCGGCGGGACGAGCATGTAATGCTCCTGGCCGTAAATGGGGTACAGCCCGATGCTGTTGCAGATGTAGTACCCGCTCTGGCAGCCCATGTCCTCGTTATCGGGCAGGCCGTTGTCGCGATTTCCGTAGGCCTGTGCCAGGCTTTTTCGCACGGCGTCGGCGGCCTTGTCCGGCCGGCCTGCGTAGGTGTACAGGTGCGGAATGTGCATCTTGGTTTCTTTCGGGAAGAACAGTCCCCGCGCGAAGTAGCTGTCGAGGTACTCCACGAATTTGTCCGGCCCGCCGACCCGCCGGATGAACCCGTGAAAGTCATGCATCGAGTTCATCGTCCAGTCGGACAGGCTGGCCTCGTAGGTGTACGGGTCGTTCCAACTGTCGTCTTGCGGGCGGTCCGGGTTGACTTCCTCGATCCAACTGCCGTCGGGGCGTCTCGGCCAGAAGCACCGCTTGTCTTCCCGCCAGAGGTTCCACAGCCGCCCCGCGAACCCGCGGAACCGCTCGGCCACGTCGCCTTGGCCCAGCGACTCGGCGAGCTTGCCGATGCACCAGTCGTGATAGGTGTATTCGAGGTGCCGGCTGACGCAGGATTTCGGCGAGTCGGTCGAGACGTATCCGAGTTTGTGGTAGTTCTCCAGGTATCGCCCCTGGACGCTGGGATCGGCGGAAACGACCTCGCCGTTGCGGCGGCAGAACTCCAGGGCTCGTGCGTAATCGACCCCGGCGACTCCCTTCCGCATGGCCTCGGAAAACAAAATGTCCGTGGCGGCGGCGCTTTGCTGGTAGGCCGGCTGGAACGCGATATAGGCGTCGGGCAGCCAGCCGAAATGCTCGGCGATGTCCAGCAGGGCGTTCATGATCGACGCCGACAGCTCCGGCGCCATCAGGTGCCATAGCGAGTTGGCGTTGCGGATGCTGTCCCACAGGCAGTAGAAGTCGGTGTACTGCCGCCCGCCCGATTTCCAGTAGGGGTTCTCGTGGTCGATGCCCACGTCCGTCGGCGCGCAGAACAGGTGATACAGGGACGTGTACAACAGCGTTTGCTGGTCGGGGCTGCCGCCCTGGACGCGAATCCGCGACAGCCAGGGCAGCCACTTGGCCTCGCACCGCGAGCGAATCTCGTCGAACGGCGCGTCGCCGACTTCCGTGGCGACGGCCGACTGGGCGTTCGCGACGGACACGAAGGAAATGCCCACTTCCAACTCGACCTCGGACACATCCGCGTCGTAGCGGAGCAGGGCCAGGCAACCTTCGCCGGCGGCGCCGTCGGCCTGCGGGGGCAGCAAACCGCCTCCGCCGGCGAACCGCACCCCGAACGGCTGGCGGCTGCGAATGTAGAAGTGGACGGAGTAGGGCTTCACGAATCCCCATCCGCCGCGAAAGTCTCCGCGCCCGAACACGACGTGGCCGCTCGTGGATTGCACGAAGCCGCCGATGGAGGTGCTGACGCTGTCCCATTCCGCGCACGAGGCGTTCTGCCCCGGCGGGGTGCAGTCGGTCTGGACGCACGCGCCGACGTCGATGAGCACGTGCTTGGGCCCGGCCCCGCTGAACGTGTAGCGATGGACGCCCACCTGGTGCGTGCAGGTCAACTCCGCCCGGACGCCCAGCCCGCCAAGTGTGGCCGCGTAGTAGCCGACGCGCGAGACCTCGTCGCGCGCCTGGGCCCCGCCGATCGACTTGTGCGGCGGAAACAGGAAAGGCCGCAACGCGCGGACCTGCGGTTCGCCGCTAAAGGGCGTCAGGCGGATGTTGCCGTATCGCCCCGATCCGCCGTTGCCATGCAAGTGAAGGTGGGAAAACCCAAGGATGGGCTGACCGGCCTTGTACCCGGGAGGGGGTTGCGGGAAGAAACTATCCGGGCCGACGCGCACCAGGCCCAAGGGCATGTACGGGCCCACCAGGCAATGACCGCTGCCCGAGATTCCGATACGCGGGTTCACCAAGTCCAACAGGCTGTTCATCGTGTCACCTTTCGTTTGGGACGACCGACGCGATTATTACCGCCAAACCGGGGAAACGCCAAACGGAAATGGTGTAGGGTGTGCGAACCGTCCGCGGTTTGCACACGGAATCCGGGAACACGGGAAAGGTTTGTTGGCCGCCAACGGTTACGGCGAAGATTCCGTGTGCAGGCCGCAGACGGCCAGCACACTACGCTACTTCAGTAACTCGCGTGACTAAACTATGCCCGTCACTGTGTCCTTGTCAAGTCGGGGAAACACCTGATATTGCGATATTCCTTCAAGGGAGCGGAAAAGGGGTCAGGTTCATTTTTGACTCTTGGCCTGGACAGCGTGTACCTGACCCCTTTTCCGGCACAAAGGAAGTCCCCAAAAGGATCAATCAAAATGTACCTGACCCCTTTTCCGGTCTCATGCGACGGCGACGGAGGTATCCGCCCAG
>CAZYDC010000452.1:0-4470 GCA_964646065.1 uncultured Planctomycetaceae bacterium
GGCGCCGGCCTTGGAGAGCGATAGCCCCACCGCCGGGCTGCCGGCGATCAGCTCGCCGATCATCTGCTCCAGGGTAGGCGTGTGGCCGACCAGCGCCACGGTCTGTACGCCCTCGGCCGCCAGTTGCTTCAGCACCGAGCGCAGTTCGTCGCGGTCGCCGCCGGGGCCCAGCAGGTCGGTTTCCCCGACGGCAGCGCCCATCCGCTGGCCCAGGATCGCCGCCGTCTGGGCCGCACGCACCAGCGGACTGGTCAACACCTTGTCGGCGGACACGCCCATCGCCTCCAGAGCGCCCGCGAGCATCCGGGCCTCCTGAATGCCCTTGTCCGTCAGCTTCCTGGCCGCGTCGCCGCCCCTACCGGCTGGGTTGGCCGTCGCGTGCCGCACGAATAGTATCTGCATGTATGCACCTCTGTTGCCTATTGTAGGCTTGCCGCCAGGGACTGTCCCCATTTTGGGCTGTTTCAAAATGGGGACCGTCCCTAAACCCCGGCAAAAGGGACAGTCCCTGACGCCCAAGACACCCCAAGAAGACTTGGGGGTGCCACAAAAATATGCCACAAAAACCCAAAGGGTGAGGCGCGAAAATTACAGAATGTTTGCAACAATGTTTAACTGATGCCCGCCAAGCACTTACGTAAATAGCCTACTCCTAATACTCTTAATTCTCTGAATAAATAGGTTCCGTTCGCCCTTCTATAGGGGGACGTGTTTTTTGCACGTCCCTCACGCGGGAAGACCGCGTGAATATTGTGCGCGGCGGCCATCCCTGGCCGTCGCGTCGGGAGTTGGCGAGGAGGCAAATGGTGATTGACCGCTTACGATTGACGAATGAAGGGCAAAGAGATCCCCAAGGGATCGGGCCGGGGCATCACTATTTGTGGCGTAAGTGGTGCAAGAATTACCTGGTCTCGGGATTGCGACGGGTTCGACGGGCTCTGACTGTTCTTCGCCCGCTTCTGAATCATCTTAATCTGTCCATCCCGGTAATCTCGCTCCAGAACACCGGTTCGGCAGACCACTACAGGTTGTGGGTCGAGCCTTGTGGACCCACTAAAGAAATTTCAACCACATGCAAAAAGAGGGGGTCTAGAATTATAACATACTGCAAAGTAATGTGTTATACCTTTGGGCAACTCCAAAACCGGGTTCCAATGGTTTCCCAATGGGTTCGGGTGGCTTCCAAACGCGTCGCCGTGGCTTCCAAAGTCGTTCCGGTGGCTTCCCGACAGGTTCCAATAGGTTCCGTAGTAGCTCGGCGGACGGGTTTTGGGGGTGGTGGATCAGGGTTTTGTCTGGGGGAATTTTGGTTTTTTGGGGGGGGGGCAAATCAGGGTTTTGCGCTGGTTTTGAGCCAGTCCAGCAGCGGTTCGATGCCCTGGCCGCCGCGGCAGGAGACCTGGAAGATCGGCGCCTTGGGGTTGATCGTGCGGAGGGAGGCCAGGAAGAAGTCCATGCGGAAGTCGACGTGAGGCAGCAGGTCGATCTTGTTCAGGACGATGGCGTCGGCGGTGGCGAAGACGCCAGGGTACTTGGTCGGCTTGTCGTCGCCCTCGGGGGTCGAGGCGATGACCAGGCGAAGGGTTTCGCCCAGGTGGAAATTGGTCGGGCAGATCAGGTTGCCGATGTTCTCGATGAACAGGTATCCCGGCCCGCGGATGGCGAGCTTGTCGATGGCGGCGAAGATCATGTCGGCGTCGAGATGGCAGCCGCCGTCGGTGTTGATCTGCGTGGCCGGGAAGCCCAGGGCCCGCAACTTGTCGGTGTCGATGGAGGATGCGACGTCGCCCTCGATCACGCCGACGGAGAATTGCCCGGCCAGCCCTTGCAGCAGGCGGACGATGACGCTGGTTTTGCCGGCCCCGGGCGAGGCCAGCACGTTGACGGCCAGCAGGCCCAGTTCGTCCAGCCGCCGCCGGTTGCGGAGCGACTGAGCGTCGTTCAGACTCAGGATGGCCTTGCCGACATCTTTTCGCACGGGCGTCATGGCTCCTCGATCTCCATCGACTCGATGAACAGTTCCTCGCCGCCTTCGAGCCGGTTGTTCCCGCCGCAGCGGGCGCACCGCACGGCAAGGTCGCCGTCGTTGTGGTACAGCGATTCGTTCTTGCACTCGGTGCAGACCAGCCTGGCCGGCGGATGCTTCACATGCAGCGCGGCGCCCTGGGCGACGGTGCCTTTGGACAGCTCGGCAAAGTACAGTTCAAGGCTCTCTGTTTGTACGCCGGTCAGCACGCCCGCGACGACCGTGATCTGGGTGATCCTCGCCCCCGGCTGCGACAGGGCGGCCGCGGCGGTTTCGAGAATGCCTTTGGCGATGGAGGCTTCGTGCATGTCGGATTCCGGAACTCGCGGCTATCTTCGCCATTCGGCCGGAAAACCGCAATCCGAAACTCGCAATCGGGGCAGCTTTTGCCGGAAGATAAAAGTTTTACCTTGTGGACGTTTTAATCTTGCAAAATTCGCGATTCCGGTTACAATAGCCGTCGTTAGTGTGAAGGAGTTGTTTTGGTCGCATGTCTTACCAGTCTTAAGAAGTAAACGCTTCAAAAGAAGAGGAAACATTCGTTTGTCGTCTGCGTTTGGAGTAGCGCCCTGTTCGTTGCTCTCTGGATCAAAGGAGATGGTCATGAAGAAGGCTCTCATCGGCATCTTAGCGGTGGCAATGGCGAGTTCCGCCGCTTGGGCAAATCTGGCCAACGGCGATTTCGAGAACTGCACGCTCACCACCCAGGCGACCTGGACGGCCGGGACGGATCAGGTCGGCCAGTGGTACGCCGGGCCTGACATGGCGATCGTCGGTTCGGCCGGCAGCAAGTACCTGGCCAACCAGGAAACGGGCACTGACCCGTCGTTTGCCGCGGTCCGTGACGTTGTGCAGGCAATGCCGATTCCTGCCGCCGGAACCTACACCTTCAACATGAGCTTTCAGTTCGGCTCCGATTACACGGATCAAATCGTTGCGGCCAACGTGCTGCTGGTTCAATCGGGAGCCCAGGTTCCGCTGACCGGAGGGGTTTACTGGGACGGCCCGCAGGGCGGTACTTGGACCGGTAACATTGCGGATGTTCTGGATGTGGATCCGGGCAATGGAACTGGAGTTGGGACGTTCGACGGCAACTGGCATAACCTTTCCGACACCCAGCCCCTGACCTTCACGATCACCCCGGACCAGGCGGGCCAATACAACTATCTCCTGGTTTACTCGGCAAGCAGTCGCAAGAATGATCCCGATGGAGACCAGACCGCGCTGGCGAATACGGATAATTACTTCACCAGCGCCTCGGCCCCGGTTCCCGAGCCGATCACCATGGCCACGGTATTCATGGCCCTTGGCGGGCTGGGCACTTGGGTCCGTCGCCGCATGGCGCGGCCGCACGGATGAGAGGCTTCTGAGAATTCCGTCTTATTGAACGTTAGATGTTCCGAACGCATAGTATAAGGAGAAACTGATGAAGACCGGACTTGGACTGTTAGGTTTGTTGCTGGTTCTGGCGATGGCCACCCCGGCCGCACGGGCGAACTACACCTACGCGCTGGATACCGGCGTCAACAGCGGCAACATAGAATGGGATTCTGACCGCTACACCGCATCCTTGCAGGTTTTTCCGACGAATGAATTGGACACCGTCATCGATCAATTGAATGTGGCATGGGGAAACCAGACGGGTGACGCCCACGTCATCCTCTATAGTCTCGACAACGGCTACCAGTTGCCCAAAAGCACGCCGGTGGACCAATCCAAGCTCCACGTTCTCCAGTCGCTCGACACGACCGTTACCTCGCTGCAAACCAATGCGTTCAGCGGAACCCAGACAAACCCAACGTGGACGGCGTACAGCATCGCGCCGACCACCATCACCACCAACTATTTCGCGGTCGGCACGATCCAGCGAGTCATAGATCCCTTTAACTACTCGCCCAACACGATGGACTTTAGCGTCGATTTGCCGCATGACGGATCCAATGGGTACAGTTGGTTCGCGACCAATTTGGGCTCCCTTAATGACAACCTGTCCAACGCCTGCACAAGTGACGACGGGGCGGGCAACGATCAAACCTGGGTCCAGCAATACGGCCAGTATGGGTATGGGAACAACCCCTTCCTGCTCAACGCCGTGGCTGAAGCGGCCCCGGTTCCCGAGCCGGTGACCATGGCCACGGTGTTCATGGCCTTGGGCGGGCTGGGCACTTGGGTCCGTCGCCGCGTGGCGAAGCCGCAGGCCTGAACAACCCTCTGAGAAGTGAGTGTTTTTTTCCAGGGCCTGTCGGACGAACATTCGGCAGGCCTGTCTTATGAAGAGATGTGGAGGAAGTATGAAGCGTTTTTCGTCCGTACTGGCGTTGGTGGTAGTTGGCTTGCTGGCCGGTGTCGCGCTGGGCGATGAGTTCCTTCAGGGCATCGGCGAGGGGTAGAACATGAGCCCCACCAACGACCGCTTCTACGTCGGGGCCGACAAGGCCTTCATC
>CAZYDC010000453.1:0-4456 GCA_964646065.1 uncultured Planctomycetaceae bacterium
GACGTTCCACCGTCAATTCAACAGTGCTTGGGCAGGGCGTGAACGGTTACGAAAATTGTTGACCGGAAGACCATGAGCGTGTGAGACATTTCGCATTTAACGACTTGACTCTTCTTGCCCAACACGGGAAGATGAGCAAGTCGCCAGTCGCACCCCCGGCGTTAACTTGTGTCCCCCCGCACAGGCCGCCAACGACTGACGACTTTTTTTGTTTGTGGGCGGCTTGTGTATCCTGGCGAGACTGCTGGGGCTCGTGGGGGACAATTTTCTTCTCGCGAAAAAAATAGCGGACTCGAAAGCGGCTCAGTGCTGTTCTTGAGTTCGCGGTTGGCGGCTGGATGGAGCCGCGCGACCTCCTGGTTTTTGCATCATCTTCTCTTGGCAAAACAGTCCTTTGCCGTGCCGATACGCTCAAAAAACGGGTCGCGCCGTCGAAAAGCGCGGGTCGCGCCGGAATTTCGTCCGCGCATGAAAAGAGCCGCAAGTCTTTTGACTCACGGCTCTTACTGCACGTCGGGGCGATAGGATTTGAACCTACGACCTCCTGGTCCCGAACCAGGCGCTCTAGCCAAGCTGAGCTACGCCCCGGACACTGCGAGAGGGCTATTCAGTTTTTCGACCGTCGGCCGATTCGGGATCGACCGTCGGCAATGCGAATTATCTAGTTTAGCCTTCCTCTGTGGAAAAGCAAGTGATATTCGCAATTCGTACATCGCCCGACTCGGTTAGGGCGATTCTTCACCGTCCTGCCCGCAACGCGGCTCTTGAAGAACCCCCTTACGGGGCCACTACAAGCGGCTGCCCGCGTCACTTAAAAACACCCGGCCGGATGCGCTGTAAGCCGAGTTCTGTTCCGCCGGAGGTTGGGCGACCTGCGGCGGCGAAGGCCATTTATCTAGGCCGCGCCTTGCGACGCGACTCTCCTTAGCGAGGGGCTTTCGCCTTTCGCCGGCCCGCTTTGAGGCGGACCCGGAAGCGGCCTACCCGCGGTATCGACCTGAATCGTGTCACCGCATCTTGGCCTTGCACCCGGTGGGGTTTGCCATGCCGCCCCGCTCGCGCGGGACGCGGTGCGCTCTTACCGCACCATTTCACCCTTACCCGCGCGGTCCGTTGACGGGGGCTCCCACGCGGGCGGTATATTTTCTGTGGCACTTTCCCTATCCTGCTTCGCTGCCCGCCGAAGCGAACCGCTATACAGGACGGTGGGCGTTACCCATCACCAAGATTCAGTGGTGCTCGGACTTTCCTCCCCCCGCGGCAAGCGGGAGGCGGCCTTCCACGCATCCGACTACACACAGTTATACGATTGAGAACCTAGAGCTGAAAGCTCAAAGAAGAATGCACAGACAGATATTTGCTTGAACTCCCAGGCGAAAACAAGTTGATATATCGTAATATCTCGATATAATAACCAGTTGATCCGGCATGACCCGCCGGCCAAGGAACGTTATGAGCAAGAAACCCAAGCTGCTGACGATGGAAGGCCTCTGCCAGGCGGCCCAGTGCCTCAAGGTGCTGGCCCACCCGGTGCGGCTGCGGATGGTGGACATCCTGCTGCAAGGCGAGTTTCCGGTGCATCGGATCGCCGAACTGTGCGAACTGCCGCCGCACCAGGCGTGCGAGCATCTGCGGTTGATGCAGGGCCACTCGCTGCTGGCCAGCGAACGGAAGGGTCGCACGGTGTACTACCGCGTGGCCAACCCCAGCCTGCCCGGCATTATGGAGTGCATACGGAAAAACTGCGTAGAGCGTGGGGCGTAGGGAGTGGAGCGTAACGGCGAAGACGATGATCGCCAGTCTCCTGTCGTTACGCCCCACGCTCAACGCGCCACGCTCCACGAGCGCAGGGCGTAACAGACAAGGTGAAGCGAGAAAGTTATGAATGAGCAAAAAACAATGGTCATCATCGGCGGAGTTGCCGGCGGGGCATCGGCCGCGGCCAGGTTGCGGCGGCTGAGCGAGCGGGATCGCATCGTGCTGTTCGAGCGCGGCGCGGAGATATCGTTCGCCAATTGCGGCATGCCGTACCACATTGGCGGCGTGATTGCCCAGCGTCAGCGGCTGCTCGTGCAGACGGTGGGGGCGTTCAGTCAAAGGTTCGGCGTGGAAGTCCGCGCGCGGACTGAGGTGGTCCGCATCGACCGCCAGGCAAAGACGGTGACCGCAGTGGACCTGTCCACCGGCGCGCAAATGGTCGAGCCTTACGATAAACTCGTGCTCAGTCCCGGGGCCGAGCCGATCCGGCCGCCCCTGCCGGGCATCGACAACAAGCGAATCCACACGCTTCGCGGCATGGCCGACATGGACGCGATCAAGCAGGCCGTCGACCAGGGCAAGCCCGGCGCGGCCGTCATCATCGGCGGTGGATACATCGGGCTGGAGATGGCCGAGGCGCTTCGCGGGCTGGGGCTGAAGATCGCCATTGTCGAATTGGCTGCGCAGGTGTTCGGCGTGATCGATCCGGAAATGGCGGCGCCGATCCATCAGCAGCTTTTGGACCACGGCGTGGAGCTTCACCTGGGCGTCAGCGTGACGGCCTTCGAGGAGCCCCGCGGCGCGACAGGCCCGCTGACGGTGCGGCTGACGGGCGGGCAGTCGCTGGAGTGCGACCTGGCGATTTTGGCGATCGGCGTTCGGCCGGAGGTCAAGCTGGCGCGCGAGGCGGGGCTGGAGATCGGCCCGACGGGCGGTATCGCCGTGGACGAGCACATGCGGACCAGCGACCCGGACATCTACGCCGTCGGCGACGCGGCGGAGGTGCGGAACTTCGTGACAAACCAAGTGGCGCTGGTGCCGCTGGCGGGGCCGGCCAATCGGCAGGGGCGAATCGCCGCGGACAACATCGCCGGGCGGCCGAGCACCTACAAGAACACGCAGGGCACGGCCATCTGCAAGGTGTTCGACCTGGCCGTGGGCATGACGGGCCTGAGCGAGAAGGCCTTGAAGAAAGCCGGCCTGGCGTACGAGAAAGTATACGTGCATCCGTCCAGTCACGCGGGCTACTATCCGGGCGCCGGCGCGATCAGCCTCAAACTCTTGTTCGCGCCCGACAGCGGGAAAATCCTCGGGGCCCAGGCGGTGGGGGCCAAGGGCGTGGACAAGCGGATCGACGTGCTCGCGGTGGCCCTGCGGGCCGGCATGACCGTGTACGACCTGGAGGACCTCGAGCTTTCCTACGCGCCGCCGTACGGGTCGGCCAAGGATGTGATCAACTACGCCGGATTCACTGCCGCCAATGCGCTGCGGGGCGACGTGAAGCTCTGCCACTCGCCCGCGATGGACGCGCCGGCCGAAAACCAACTTCTGCTGGACGTTCGCACGCCGGCGGAGGTTGAGGCCGGCACCATCGCCGGGGCGAGGAACATTCCGCTGGACGAACTGCGGCCTCGCCTGGCCGACCTGCCGCGAGACAAGGAACTGCTGGTGTTCTGCCAGCAAGGCCTGCGAGGGTACCTCGCGTGCCGAATCCTCAGTCAGAACGGTTTTGCCTGCCGTAATCTGACGGGCGGATACAAGACGTACCGCGCCGCGACGGACAAGAGCTTCGGTGCGCCCGCGCCGGCGGCGTGCGGCATTTGCGAGGCAGCCAAGGATAGCCACCACGCAAATGAGGCGGTCAAGGATGGCCAGCGCGCGAATGAAGCAGCGCCAAAGGCCGCACCGAACGTTGGGCCCAATGCCGCCACTCACGCGGCACCGGTTCGGACTGTCGACGCCACCGGCTTGCAGTGCCCCGGGCCGATCATGAAGCTCAAGGAGGCGATGGGCGACTTGAAAGACGGCCAGGCGGTGACGGTCGTCGCGAGCGACTGCGCCTTTTCCGCCGACGTCAAGGGCTGGTGCCACAGCACCGGCAACGAGCTGGTGTCCATCGAGTCCGCCGACGGCAACTTCCGCGCGACGGTTATGAAGAAATCCCCCGCGCCGGCCGGCAAACCGGCGGAGCCAAAAGCCATGAATAACAAAACCATAGTCGTGTTCTCCAACGATCTGGACAAAGTGATGGCCGCGTTCATCATCGCCAACGGAGCGGCCGCGATGGGCAGCCAGGTGACGCTGTTCTTCACGTTCTGGGGTTTGAACGTGCTTCGCAAACGCGAAGGGGCCGCGGTACGCAAGACGCTCGTCGAGCGCATGTTCGGCTGGATGATGCCTCGCGGCCCCGACAAGCTGACGCTGTCCAAGATGCACATGGGCGGCATGGGCACGCGGATGATGAAGGGCGTGATGGCCAAGAAGAACATCCCCGCCCTGGGTCAACTGATTCAATCGGCCCGCGCCGCCGGCGTGCGGCTGGTCGCCTGTTCGATGTCCATGGACGTAATGGGCATCCGCGCCGAGGAACTGACCGACGGCGTCGAACTGGGCGGCGTGGCCATGTACCTGGACCAGGCGGAACAGGGGAACGTCAATCTGTTCATTTGACTGTGACGCGGGCATCTTGCCCGCGTGT
>CAZYDC010000454.1:0-4449 GCA_964646065.1 uncultured Planctomycetaceae bacterium
ATAGCGCATCGGTCTTCGGAACCGAGGGTTACAGGTTCGAATCCTGTCGGGTGTATTTCCCATTCTCCGAATCTGCCTTGCCCATCTGCACGCTGCCGCCATTTCGGCTCATCCGGACTTGTTGTCGGCGAAATGCATGGTAGGATCATTGGAAAGGATCGACACCATGATTAAACGGCAGACAGGATTGTTGCAGAGCATGGCGCTGGCAGCGGCGGCGATATTGACGCTCGGCGCGGGCGTCGCGCAGGCTGGCGACGCGGCGGTGAAGAGTGGCCAGAAGATCGCATTCGTCGGCCACTACGTCACGACAAACGGCTTTCGTCCGGGAGGGTTTGTCACACTGACGCTGCTTGGACTCAAGGCCAACGGGATCGATGCGACCGCGATCAACGCTGGCCAGGGCGGAAACTGCGCCGGCGACATGCTGGACCGGCTGGACCGCGACGTGCTGAGCAAGAAGCCCGACTGGCTGGTGCTCAACTGCGGAGGAAACGACGCGTGGAGCAAGCGCCCGATGGAGGAATTCAAGGAGAAGGTCACGAAGATCGTGGACCAGGCGCAGGCGGCGGGAGTTCACGTGCTGATCTTCGCCGAGCCGACCATCTACAAGGAATCCGAGATGCTCGTGCCCTACAACGACGCCCTCAAGTCACTGGCGGCGGAAAAGAAATGTCTCTGGGCGGACGTGTACACGCCATTCCAGGCGGCCAGGAAGGCCAACCCCTGGGCGATCTTGACGGCGGAGAATGATTTTCAACCCAATGCGCAAGGGTACTTGATAATGACGGAAGGCATCTTGAAGGCCTTTGACCTGAGTGACGCTCAGATGGAAAAGGCCGACAAGGCAATTCTGGACGAGCCCAACACCTACGAGTGCAGCTTCGATCTCAAGATCGGCTTGACCCTGCGGCAGATACAGCGGCTGGACGAGATCGCCAAGCAGCGGAAGATGAAGACCGACGACATCCTCCAATTGCTGTTCACGGCCGAGTTGTTCCCCGGTGCTCCACCCAAGACCCGCGCCGAGGTGGAGGCGTTTTTGGAGGCCAATCGCGGAAAGGACCCCTGGGCCACCATGCAAACGGATATGGATCGGCGATTGAACGTGCTGCTGCCGAAATGAAGAAGGACAATGCCATGACACAATTTTGGACCGGACTGTTGGGACGCGCGGCGATGGCGATGGCGGTCGCGGCGGGAATCGCGAGCATGTCGGCCGCCGCCGAGCCGCTGGTGAAATCGGGAGACAAGGTCATATTCCTGGGCGACTCCATCACGGCGGGCGGAAGCTGGCCCGGCGGGTACATCACGCTCACGGCCCTTGGTCTCAAGGCCGCCGGCATCGACATCAAGGCGATCAACGCGGGCGTCGGCGGGAACCGGTCCAGGGAGGAACTGGCGAGGCTGGACCGCGACGTGCTGAGCCAGAAGCCCGACTGGGTGCTTGTCAGTTGCGGGGTCAACGATTGCAACACGGGCATCTGGGGCGTGCCGCTGGACGAGTTCAAGAGCAACGTGACCAAGATCGTCGATCGCGCCTACGCGGCCCACGTGAAGGTGATGATCCTGACCGCGAATTGCGGGCGCGACGACTTCAGCGACTGCCTTCGCGCGGTGGCGGCCCAGAAGAAGTGCCCCCTGGCCGATCTGCGGGTTCCCTACCAGAAAGCGGCCAACGACAATCCGTGGGCGCAGTTGGCCAACGACGGCGTACACCCCAACGCCCGCGGATACCTGGTGATGGCCAAGAGCATTCTGGGCGCCTTCGGGCTGGACGAGGCGCAGATGGCCAAGGCCGAAACGGCGATGCTGGACCAGCCGGGAACCTTTGAGTTTTCGCCCTATGTTAAGATCCACGTTTCGCTTCGACAAATGCAGGCGATGGACGAGATCGCCATGAAGCGAAAAATGTCAACGGACGAGATCCTCCGCTTGCTTTTCGTCGCCGACCTGCACCCGGACGTTCCAACCAAGACGCAAGCCCAGATCGAGGCCTTTCTTGACAGCCAGAAGGGAAAGGATCCCTGGGCGGCCTCGCGAGAGAAACTGAACCAGCGATTGGATATGCTTTTGTCGAAATAGGGGTTTGCCCCAGGAGAAGCTCCGTGAATCATCGCGAACGTTTTATCCGCACTTTGACGGGTCGGCCGGTTGACCGGGTTCCGTTCATCAAGGTGTTCGGCGGCACGAATGAGTGTTTGCCGCAGTGGGAGAAGGAGTCGCCGGGTCTTTCGCGCCAGATCGACCAGATCCTTCAATTCGAGGGCACCTACCGCGGCTGGGGAATTGTGCCCGTCAACTGCGGGCTGTCGGGCGTCGGGCCGCCGCGCATCGTGGAAGAGGATGCGAACCGCATGGTGCTGGCCTATGCCGACGGCACAGTGGAAATCGTTCAAAAGGCCGGCGACTACCATCACAAGACGGTCGAGTGGCCGGTCAAGACCGCGGCCGACTGGGATCGGGTCAAGGCGCGGTTCCTCCAGGCGGACGATCCCTCGCGGTTCCCCGCGGACTGGAAGGCGCAGGCCCAGGGCTACCGCAATCGCGACTATCCCCTCCAGCTCACGCATGGCGGCGTGTACGGGTTCGCCCGGACCATGATGGGGGACGAGCGGCTGATGTACGCGTTTTACGATGAGCCCGCGCTGGTGCATGACATCATGGACACCTACACGGATCGCGTGCTGGCGATCTGGGGCCGGATGGTGGGGGACGTCGATTTCGACCTGATCGAGTTCTGGGAGGACATGGCCTCGAAGAACGGCTGCCTGATTTCGCCGGACACCTTCCGTGAATTCAGGACGCCCAACTACCGGCGAGTGGCCGCGTTCGCGCGGGAGCACGGAATCGAGGTGCTGCTGGTCGATTCGGACGGCTACATCGACAACCTGGCCGGCGTGATGATCGAGGCGGGCGTGACCGCGATGTATCCATTCGAGGCCGGGGCCGGCTGCAACGTGGCCGAGGCGCGGTGCCGGTATCCGCAGCTTGGCATGATCGGCGGACTGGCCAAGGAATCGATGATCGGCGGGCGGGCGACGATCGACCGCGAGCTGGAAAAAGTGAAGGCCTATATCGGCTTGGGCCGCTTCATCCCCGGCCCGGACCATTTCGTGCTGTCGAACGTCTCCTGGGTCAACTACCGCTACTTCATGGAACGTCTGCGCGAAATCGTGATGACGACTCCGGCGGGTTCGCTTTGAGACCGTCCTGAATTTCCCGGCAAGAAAGACGGAGAGGGGCGGAATTCAAACCCGTTCTTGATGTTTTCAATAACTATCCACAATGTTTACCTTTATGACGCATGTTGTTGCGATATAAAGGGTTGTCGACTTGCAGAATCTCGCACGAAATTTCACGAAATTGCATAATTTCTTGGGGAAATCTTTCGGAAAGGTACAATTTTTTGGTCACAGTTTTCTCGGCCAAAAATTGTTGTGAACGGCAGGTCAAAGGTGCAGCGCACAGCGATTAACGTCTAGTTGCTTGGCCTCGAAGTAATCGTAGCCGTACTTGCCGTACAGGGTGATGCAGTTGCGGTAGACGACCTCGAAAAACGGCATCCCGACGCTGCCGGTACGCTCCATCAGACGACCGTCGTGCAGGTACTGCCCGGACACGCCTGTGAGGCCCTCGAAGAAGTTGCTGTGGGCGATCGCCCACTCGCGGCCGTCCGCGCTGCCGAAGATGCCGAAGGTCGAGCGGGCGTAGTCGGACAAGCCCTGCTTTCCCTTCATATCGCCGGATCGGTTCAGTGGGTGGTCCTGCCCAAGGACGCAACTGGGGCTTTCGGGTGGGCGGCAGGTGTATAATGCGAGTCAGATCGCCCGGCACAGGGCCGGGCGGAGACCATCTGGGAGATCCCGGAGTGAGAGGCAGGCGTTTTTCGCTGTGCGGTGCCGATCTTTGTCGCCAACTGGAATGGAGAAACCCATGAAGTTAGCGGTTATCGCTGTGTGGCTGCTGATTGCAAGCGGTCTGGCGGTTGCGGGAGGTCCTGGCGTGACCATAGCTGGCGAAGGCAAAGCGTACGCTCGGATCGTCGTGGCGGACGACGCTTCTGCCCCGGAAAAATACGCGGCGGGACAATTGGCGGAATTCCTCGGCCAGGTGACGGGCGCGAAGTTCGAAATCGTTGCCCCCGCGAAGGCGGCCAAGGCGGCGGTAATCGCTGTGGGCCCCGGCGCGGCCAAGGCGGTCGCGCCGGACCTGAATCTCGACGGATTGGGTCAGGAAGGCATTGTCGTCGAGACCCGCCCCGCGTGCCTGGTTCTCACGGGCGGCGTTGGCGCGGCCCGAGGCACGCCCTATGCTGTCTTCACGTTCCTGGAGGACGGGGTCGGTTGCCGATGGTGGACCCGCGATGCCTCCTTCATTCCGCACAAGGCGTCCCTTGAGGTGGGGGCCATGAAGGTGCGATATGGCCCGCCGCTGGAGTACCGATAC
>CAZYDC010000455.1:0-4446 GCA_964646065.1 uncultured Planctomycetaceae bacterium
CCTTCGAGGATCACGATCAGGTCCTCGGGCGTGCCCTCGGGCATCCGCACCTGGTAGCTCTTGTGGCCGTCGATGGGCTTCCATTGCTCCGGGGCGGGCAGGTCGCGCAACTCCGAACCGATCACGACCCGGTCAGCCTTCCACGCGGTCAGAAGATTCGGATGATTGGGGCGACCGTAGCCACGGAGCTGCACCTTGTCCGAATATACGCCGGCTTTGATGTAGATGGTGTCGGCGGATTTCGCCGCATCAATCGCCGGCTGGATGGTCTTGAAGGGCAGGGTCTCGGTGCCCGGATTCTTGTCGTCGGCCTTGGGGTTCTTCTGATCGACGAACAGTTCCGCCGACCAGGCGCCGGCGGCGACGGACAGGACGGTCATGCATACGATGGAAAACCGACGGAGTTGTGTCATACGTATCTCTCTTGTGATTTCCTGGTTTGTAGGGTGTGCTGCTCGTCCGCGAGCTGCACACGGAATCTTTGTTGTTTCAGTGGACGCACCTTCGGTTAGGTTTGTGTGCAGATTCTTCGCGGCGAAAACAGCCTCGCCGCGAAGAACCTGCACACCCTACAAATTATTCGCTGATTCTGACCGGTTGATGCGCCTGGAGCTTCAGCCTCAGGCGGCCTTTCTCGATCTTGGCCGGCACGGTGACGCCCGGGCCGGACTCGGTGAGCAGCACTGCCGAAAGCTCGCCGCTCCTCCAGCCTGTCGGGGCGGGCCAGTCCAGGTCGCAGTCTTTGCGACTGTAGGCCAGCACCGTTCCGGCCTTTGGCCCGGCGAAGACCGTGGCGAAATTCTCGGCGACGGTTTCGCCGTCCACAACGACCTTGTACGCGGGTTTGGACGGATCGACCTCGATGTAGCTTCCCTCGCCGTACTGGACGCGATGGACAGAACCCTTCTGATGGTATCCGGCCCATTTGCGGTCGCGGAGCCTATGGTACACCGGCTGGACGAGGTAGAGCAGGTCGGTCATTTCGGACACATTCTGGTCGTGGCCCATTTCGGGCATTCCGGGCATCCACTCGTCGCCGCGCCCGCCGCGAAGGGTCAGCCCCACGCCGCCGCCGCTGACCAGCATGTGCAGGATCGTGTCCTCGAAGTCGTATTCTTCCTTGAAGCACGCCAGCCGCAACTCGGCATGGCCGGCGTTCCAACTCGTCGCGCCGTGGTAAATGAAATTGGCGAACGGCACCTTCTGCTCGCCCTTGAAGGTCGTGCCGTAGTGGAACAGGCTCCAGACGTGCCCGAGCTTGCCGACGTACGGGTCGGCCAGGATTTCGCCGGTCACGTCGATGCCGTGCCGATTGTATTCCCTGAGCAGCTCGTAATCGGCCTCGTGGCACTGCTGCGCGTTGTACCGCCGGTTGGGGTGCGTGTCGCAAATCCACTGCATGCCGATGGTGTCCAGGTGGTACGTATCGTGGATACCGTACTCGCGGATCACTTGCGCGATCACCTTCTTGAGCCTGGGCAGGACCGCCGGCATCGAGGTCTGCACGAGCTGCACGTCGCCCCATAGGCCGCCGCCAAACGGTCGGCCCAGCGAGTCGCGGGCGGCCATGTCCCAGTCGAAATCTTTCCAGGCCACGTCGGCCTGGCTCTGGTTGTCGTGGAAGCTGACGGTCGTGTTGTACTTCCTGGCCTCGGCGATCACGTGGCGAAGCCTTTTCGCGTCGCCGACGGGCGGGTAGAGCGTCAGAACGTCGGGCCGGCCCGAGTCGCCGCCCTGGTGCTGCATGGCCGTGAAGTAACAAACATGTTTCATGCCGTCGGTCAGGTGGTAAACCTTGCGGATGATGTCCAGGCCCTGCTCGAAATTCAGCAGCGGCTGGCGGAAGCCGGCGAAGCAGCACTTGCCGACGATGGTGTTGTCGTAGAGCTTTCGCGGCCGCAGCTTGGGGTCGATCAGCGACTGGAAGTATTTCGCCGCGTCGGTCCAGTCCAGGTTTGTAGTGGGCTCGTGAGAGCCTTCTTTCTTTCCGAGCCCCGGCCCCGAATGCTTCGCGGCGGCACTACGCGTTTTCGGCGAGATCGCGTGCAGGCGGATCTCCCGGTCGGGCGTACACAGGAGCGGTTCGTCAGGCACTTCGATAGGCACGCTCTTGCCGGCGGGGATCTGCAATTTCAGGTCGGGGTTTTCGACGGTGCGGCGGCGGTACATCAGTTCCGTGCCGATGCTGGCGATCGTCTCGTCCCAGGCGATCCGCGTGTACTGCCGCACCTCGTTGATGAACAGGTTTTCCCAGCCCGGAACGTCGAAGGTGACCATGAACTGCCCGCGATAGCCGGCCCCGCAAGGCCGGGCGGTCGTGCCGTGCCAGTTGTAGTCGATCATGTTCGGCTGGCACTTGGCCGGGTCCAGCACGCGGCCTTGCTGAAGGCAGGTCACGACGCGGCCATCCCCGTCGCGCGAGCTGGCCGACACCACGCGCTGAAAGCGGATCGTCAGGAAATAATATCCTGGATGCTCGCGGACGTTGGCAATGCGGATCGTCGCGTCGGGGCCTTGGAGGTCGATCACCACGTCGAACTCGACGGCCGGGGCGCCGTCGCACGTCACGGTGGCGCGATAGGTGGCCTGCGTGTCCGAGGCGCGGAACGCGTATTGGGCGACCACGCCGTCGTCGTCGCTGGTAAGTTGGACGTGGTCCTTCGCGCGAAAGATATGCAGCCGTGGCGGCACGGCCTCGCGCTCGCCGGGGATGCGGGTCTTTCCGTCCGGGCTTTGATACCAGGCGATCCGAGGCCAACGCTCATCCAGGCACAGGGTCATGAACTTGCTTGTCAGTGTTTTCACGGTCATTCCTTCCAGATTTCGGCCCCGCCCAGGTGGGCGGATTCGCGGGATGATATCATGTTTGTAGTGCGCCCGTAAGGGCGTCCTCTTGAAACTGCTCGGGTGCCATGCCCAAGTCCGCGCGGGCATGTCTTCCACGGGGCAACATGCCCGCGCGGACTTGGGCATGGCACCCGACATGAGATCGAGCTTGCTTGTCGGCGCAGTGGGATTACCGCTGACGTTTTGACGCTCTCTTGCTCACCGCCGGGTCGAGGGTCTATATTGCCTTGACGGAACCCATCCCGCAGTCAGGAACAGGAACAAATTAGGAGTCCAACCATGAAGGCCGCGTCCGCGAAGAATCCGCCGTTTGGCGCCACGTTCAAGCCCGTCAAGCTCCAGCGGTTGGCCACCTGGCCGCCGGCGACAGTCAAGGGTGCGTGGTGGCGGGAACTGGCCAAGCGCGTGGCGACGTATCCGCACAAAGGCAGCCGGGACGCCCTTACGGGCGCACTACAAGCCCAGACGGCCTGGGGGATTCCGTTCGAGCTTCCCAAGCAGGGCAGGGCGATCCTTCTCCAAACCGGCGGCGAGGTTTCCATACCGCTGAGCGGTCAGGCGACCTACCTTTGCCTGCTGCACGAGTGGCGGCAGTTGCCGGCGGAGATTCGCATGGAAAACCCCGCCGAGGGCCTGGTCGTCGGCGAATACGAAATTGTCTATGCAGACGGCACGCGGCACGTCCAGCCGATCCGCGCCCGCTTCGAGGTGGAGATGGTCGAAAGCCCCGGCCAGGCTTGGCTGGCGCCGCCTCAAAAAATGATGCACCCGGTGGACTTCATCGCGCCCAAGGGCGAGTGGGGCATTGCCCAGTTCGGCTGCCAGTGGCCTGAGGGCCAGCCGCTGCTGTACGCCATGCCCAACCCGCATCCCGAAAAGCCGCTGGCCTCGCTGTCCATTCGGGCGATGCAAAAAAGCCCGCTGCTGGTGGCCGGGCTGACGCTGTATCGCGGAACTTCGCATCCGCTTCAGCACCTGCCGCGGCGATGCTATCGCGTCGTGTCGCGGGGCAAGGCCGTGGATGTGGCCAAGGCGGAGGTGGACCTGGGCGTGGTCGCCCGGATCGAAAAAGGCCAGACGCGCGACGAGAAGTGGCTCAAGTCGCCGTACCGCGGCATCGGGCAGCGGGCCGAGCCGGCCAAGCGGCAGGACCTTATTCACGCCTCCGGCGCCAAGGACGCCACGCTGAGCGTCGAACTGGCCGGCAAGAATCGCAAGGCCGAATTCTCGCTGGGCGAAGCGTTCGAGAGCGGCAGCGCCGGCGAGAAGGGCGGCGCGCCCCTGCGACTGGAAATGTTGGACGGCCATCACCAGTGGATGCGCGTGGTGGTGAAGGATTCCTCCACCGGCAAGCCCACGCCGGTGCGGATTCACATCACCACGCCGCACGGACAGTACATCGCGCCGCACGGCCATCACGAGGTGATCAATCCGCAGTGGTTCATGGACTACGGCGCGGACGTGGTCGTCGGCGGCGTGGGTTTCGGCGAGGTCACGACTCGCGGCCGCAATTGCGCCTACGTGAACGGCGAATTCACCACCGAGTTGCCCGCCGGCGAGTTGTACGTGGGAATCTCCAAGGGTTTCGAGTACGCGCCG
>CAZYDC010000456.1:0-4434 GCA_964646065.1 uncultured Planctomycetaceae bacterium
GAGATTGACCTGCCCAGGATCCTTGCAGCCGAATGCCTGCTCGGCGAACTTTCCCATGACCACGCAGCCGACAATCGCCAGCACCAGCAGCGCCAGCATGACCAGGTTCAGGATGGCCCCCGCCGCCCCGCACGAAAGGTCCGAACCCCACGCCCGCAGGCCGTACGCAACGGCCAGGTAAACCGCACAGGCAATGGCTGAACCCCACGTGCCGGAGGCGGGAAGGTATCCGCTGCCCAGGCCGGTGAGCAGGAGTTTACGAATCGTGTTCATCGCTTCTCATCGCTCGGCGGATTCCGCCGAGGTAGAACAGCCCACTGACCACCGTCGCCACCAGCGCCAGCCAGACCAGGCTGACCTTGGTGTAAATGGCCCAGGGTTCGTATCGCACGTTGGCCAACTGGTAGAGCACCGTGCAGATGGCCACTGACTGGACGAACATTTTGATCTTGCCCGCCGGCGTCGCGGCGAACTTGATGCCCTGAGATTCGCTGTAGCCTCGCACCGCCGAGACCAGCAGCTCACGAGAAAGGATCACCACGACCATCCACGCCTGCACCGCCGAGGCCATGTGACCTGTGACCCAGTGCGGCAGATTCCATTCGAGGTCGGGGGGACCGCCGGGGGGCATCAGCGCGAAGTTCCGGCCCGCCAGCATGACGAACGCCCCGATCACCAGCACCTTGTCCACGAACGGGTCGGCAATGCGGCCGAACGCACTGGTGATGTTCCACTTCCGCGCGAAGTATCCGTCCAGCACGTCGGTGATGCCCGCGACGATGTAGAGCACGAACGCCGCGTTCATCAGCAAGGCTGAGTTCGGGCTCGACGCGTCGTACATGCCCAGCAAGGCAAAGAATCCGCCGGCCAGGCCGATGCGGGCGATAGTCAGTTGGTTTGGTAATTTCCAGTTCATGGGTTTAGAATCGTTCCGGACAGTTCATGCCGCCTGATATACGACCACGCCCTGACGAGCAAACTGCGTTACCGGAGAATCTTCTTCGTCCCATTCCCGCTGCGTCTTGCCCACGGCTTCGATGGGAGACCACACGTCGCAAATAGCCTCCGAGAGCATTTGAATTCGCGCCCACAGATTCCTGTCGGCGAAGTCAGGGGAGATGACCACCAGGTCAATATCGCTATGGGCAGAAGCGTTTCCAGCGGCCTGCGAGCCAAAGAGAACAATTCGCTGCACACGAACACCGCGCCGTTCCAAGGCGACCCGGAACCGGTCCACGACGATTAAAACTGTTGCTTTATCCATTCTTGCACCTGCTGGGTCTTGACCAGAATTTCTTTCGCCACGGGTTCGGTGAAATCCGCCTGAAGCGAGGCCAGACTATCCGGATACCGCGTGACCATCTGCGCCTGGTTTAAGTTAACCACCGTTCGATCCATGCCTTCGGGAGGCCGCAGGCCGATCTCCGACATCAGAAAAACAAGATTGTGCGTCTTGGGCGGCGTCTGCTGCAGACGGAAGGAATACAGACCCTTCAATGTCTTTTCGATCGCCAGGTGGCACATGAACACAGCATAGAAATAACGGCCGCCTCGGAACATGAATTCCGCTGTGCCCAGGTCGTAATCCGCCTGACGAAGCCATTCTTCATGCCTGCTGTCGCCCATCGGCTTTATTATATGAGAAAGTTCAGCCCAGACAAGCGACGGTTCGTTAACCGACAATTAAATCGTAGCCGTCGGCGCCGACCACTTTGGCTCGGACAAACTTTCCCGGCGGCGATTTCTTCCTGAGGATGCAGACGCTATCGATGTCCGGCGACTGGCCGGCATGGCGGCCGACGCATCGCCCTTGCGAGTCGATCCCGTCCACAAGCACCTCGATCGGTTGGCCCAGGCGGCGGCGATTGGCGGCGAAGGCGATCTTCTGCTGTGCGAGCATGACGGCCCGCGCCCGCTCGGCGGCGACCTCGGGCGCCACACGCCCTTTGAGTCGAGCCGCCGGCGTGCCTTCTTCCGGCGAGAACTCGAACACGCCCAGGGCGTCGAACCGGAATTCCTTGACGAACTTGAGCAACTCCTCGAACTGGCCTCGCGCTTCGCCGGGAAAGGCGACGATGAACGTCGTGCGAATGGCGATGCCCGGCACGCGCCGCCGCAATTTGTCCAGCAGCGTCTCGGTCTTCGCGCGCGTCACCCGCCGGCCCATGCGGCGCAGCACGCCGTCGGAAATGTGCTGAAGCGGCAGGTCCACGTACGGGACGATTTTTTCGCACGAGGCCATCGCGTCAATCAGCGCGTCGTTGAAACGATTCGGATACGCGTACATCAGTCGCACCCACCGCACACCGTCCAGTTCCGCCAGCGATCTCATCAAGTGCGCAAGGTTGTTCTCGCCGGAACCCTCATTACTTTCTGCAAGGCCCACGGGCTGCGTCCCGTGGGGCAGGTCCATTCCGTAACTGGTGGTATCCTGTCCAATGACGTTGAGTTCCACAGTCCCGTCCGCGATCAGTTCGCGAGCTTCAGACAGAACGTCCCGCGGCGGTTTCGACCGGAAGGGTCCGCGAATCGACGGGATCGTGCAGAACGTGCATTTCTGCGAACACCCCTCGGAAATGCGAAGATACGCGGTGTGGCGCGGGGTAAGACGAAATCTGCCCGCGTCCGAAACTATGCTCGATTCTTTGCTCAACTGAATTTTTCGCTCGGGTTGTCGCCCCTTTCCTGGATCGCTGAAGCGACCAGGCCGTTCGCCCTTCGCTCTTCGCTCATCGCCCTTCGATTCGCTCACCACTTTGAGCAAATCGTCGCGGTCGTTGACTCCCACGATCGCGTCGATGCCCGGCGCGAGATCGAAAAGTTTTTCCGCGTCGCGATTGACCAGGCATCCGGCCACCACCACGCGACTCGCCCGCCCCGCCGCCTTGTGCGCCAGTGCCTCGCGGATCACGCCCAGCGACTCCTCCCTCGCCGCCGACAAAAACCCGCAGGTGTTCACCACGATCACGTCGGCCTCGTCCATCGGCGCGCCGACCGTGCAGCCGCCCTCGGCCAAGAGGGCCATCATCTTCTCGCTGTCCACGAGATTCTTGGGGCAGCCCAGCGAAACCAGGGCCACGCGCGGATGTCCGGCTTTTCCACTCATGCCTCGATGATACGTCCTTGGCGCCTTGGGACAAAGCCCAAATGCATGTAGTGGCACATTCACTGGGTGAAACCGGTCGCGGCCAGCGTCTTTTTGAAATTTCGCGGCAGCGGCGCGGGTGTCGGTCGCACGCGCTGGTGGGCGTAGTTAATCATGTTCAGCATCATGCGGTCGGCGGCCGGGTGAGCGCCGAGGTTCTCCAGCACGTTGAACGTGTTCACGATGAACCTTCCGGCCCCGAAGGGATACGACGCCAACATGATTCCCGAATAGTACGGGCAATCGGCATCCAACGTGGAACCCGTGTGGAAGGCCGCGGCGGCCACATCGTCCGGCGTCTCGATGCCCTCCAGGATATTCTTGGAAATCACCTGGCCGTAGAAATCCCAGTCCATGATCCCCTTGGCCTGGAGCCCCTCGAAAATCGGATGCGCCTTGGCGACGCACTCCTTGTGATAAAGCCAATCGGGCGTATTCCGCACGCGGCCTTTGCGGGCCAGCGGCAGCCACTGCAGCGTGTTCGCCAGTTGCGATTTCACATCGTACTCCGCCAGCAGTTTGCCCGAGCGGCTATGCACCCTGACGAAACTGATGGATGGCTGATCGATCCCGGGCACGGTGGTGATGTCGATCACGCCGCCTCGGGCCGTGGCCGTGAACTTCCGGTTGAGGGCCCGCTGGAACCCGCCGGACTCCTTGAACACGTCGAGGTTGGACAAGACGGTCTTTCCGTTGATCTTGACGTCGAAGACCCGCTTGCCTTCCCGCTTCGAGAAGTAGCCTTCGCACATTCCCAGTTCCACCACGCACTGGCCTGGCGGCAGGTTGCATACACGAAAGTGCAGCGGGCCGAAGAATTCATTGGAATAGAGCGGCCACTCTTCCTTGGGCACGTTGGCGACAGCAAAATCCCGTATCGAAGTCGAGAAGTTCCCGACCGTCTCAATCCAGACGCCGGAGGCATTCGCGCGGCTGCCCTGCAACCCGGCCAGCGACAAGAACACCGCGCAGCTTCCGCCGGCCATTTGCCTTGCCATCGCCTCCCAACCGTCGCGCCCCGGAACCTTGCCGACGAGAATGACCTCGCCGCGACTTGCGCCCTTGCCTTCAAACGGCAGGCACCGCACGCCTTGCTTCCTGAGCCAGGTTTCCACGGCCTTGCCGGTGCCCCAGAGCCGAACGGGCAAGCCCGCTTGTAGTGGCCCCGTAAGGGGCTTCTTGGAGGATCGCCTTGCGGCGACACTACGAACAGGTTCCGCCACGCGGAACTTCAACCGCCCGCCAAACGGCGCGCCGCCACGATCCATGCTCGCGGCGAATTCATAATC
>CAZYDC010000457.1:0-4417 GCA_964646065.1 uncultured Planctomycetaceae bacterium
GGAAGGAGAATTACTACGAGTGGACGGCCTGCTCCACTCGCGAGGAGGGGAAGATTTTCATCGTTGGCGTAGACCGCGACATTACGGAGCGAAAGCGGGTCGAAGAGGAGTTGAAGAAGGCCAACCTGGGCTCGGAACGCAGTGCATCGAGGCTTCGGGCGTTGACGTTGGAACTGACTCGCGTGGAACACCAGGAGCGGAGGCGCATCGCGGGACTTCTTCATGACCATCTCCAGCAGCTATTGGTGGCGGCGAAATTGAACGTCGCATCCATGGCGCAAAGCAAACTGGAGGAAAGAGACCTGGACTCCGCCCATAAGGCCACCGTCGCACTGGACCAGGCCATCGCGCAATCCAAGTCGCTGGCGGTGGAGCTTAATCCCCCGATCCTGCGCGAAGGAGGGCTGGCCCGTGCCTTGGAATGGTTGGGCCGGCGAATGCGACAAACGCACGACATGGCGGTTAAGGTCGAAGCCCAGGACGATGGCGGGCGTATCGACCAAGACTCTTGCATCGTGCTTTTCAACGCGGTGCGGGAATTGCTGCTGAACGTGCTCAAGCACGCAAACGTGAAATCTGCCAGGGTCGAGATGTCGATGCCGCGGGGTCGTAAGGTTCGCATCGTTGTGACTGACCGAGGATCTGGATTTGCGAGCAAGGTCACCGGATCGGCGAATGATTTTGAAAGCGGCCTTGGACTGCTGGCCATCCGCGAACGGCTGGATTCGCTGGGCGGGGCGATGGAGATCGAAAGCCGCCCGGGGAAGGGCAGTCGAATCACGCTGACCGCATCCCTTCGGCAGTCGGCCCAACCGGCGAGGACTTCCCCGGCACGCCGGCCGAAAGTCCGGGTTGATAGGACCGCCAGCTCAAGGATCAAGGGCGATGCCGCCCAGAAGGGCATCAGGGTGCTCCTGGTGGACGACCATGCCATTGTCCGGCAGGGGGTGGCGCAATTGCTGTCAGGCGTTCCGGAGATTACAGTTGTCGCGGAGGCATCCAACGGCAAAGAGGCCATTCAGTTGACCCGGAAATGGCGTCCGGACGTCGTGGTCATGGACATAAATATGCCCGAGATGAACGGTGTGGAGGCCACACGGGCTATTCATGCCAAGTGGCCCAAGGTGGCGGTGATCGGCCTGTCGATGTATCACGAGCCCCACCGGGCCAAGGAAATGCGCCAGGCCGGGGCCGTCGGATATGTGAATAAAAGCGATGTGACCGAGACGCTCATTTCCACCATTCGGGCCTGCTGCAAGCGGTGACGGGGACGCTGTGCATGGAGGCTCCATCGGGGTTTCCTTGGATAAGTTGAAGTTTCTTGGTTCGGGTGAGCCGCTGGACGTGAGCCTCCAAGGTCAGGGCGGCTCGCTTGAGGTAGCTGATCGCCCCCTGCTGCCGCCGGTTCATCCAACCGGCGATGGCCACCATGAAAAAGGTCCATGGTTTGAAGGTCATAGTGGCAAGGATGGTAGCAGTAGAGGAATGGCTAGGCAAGGGCGTCGAAACCTCGATGCTCGCGTGGTAGAATCATGATCATCGCTGGCGGTGGTCGTCGGCGACAGGCGTATAGGAGTGTCGGATGAAGAAGATTATCGGGTTCAGCGCCGGCGGTGTCGGCCGGGTCGGCAATGTTGACCGCATGGTGCAGGCGATCCTGGAGAAGAGCGGCCAGGAGACGGAATTCGTCAAACTTGCCGACCTGGACTATTCCGGGTGCAAAGGCTGCGTCCAACTGTGCGCGAAGCCCCAGGTCTGCATGCTGCCGGATGATCTCCAGCCGTATTATCAGAAGATCAAGGAAGCCGATGCGGTGGTCGTGGGCGTGCCGGTCTATTTCGACGCGGCCAACACCATGGCAACGAGCTTCCTGGAGCGGTTTTTCGGTTATCGGCATGTCAGTATTCCCGTCGCCGGCAAGCCCTTTGTCGTCGCGGTGAGCGGGGCGATGAGGCTCGACGCCGCCACCGAGCAACTCCGGCACATTCTGTGCGACTTCTTCCAGGTGAACCTGGTTGAAGTGGTTCGCTATCAGTCAAAAGTGCCGCCGTGTTTTCGCTGTGGCCGCCATCAGGAATGTAAGATCGGTGGCCTTTATGCCATGCTGGGGGAAGCGGCCTGCCAGTTGACGATCACGCCGGAGATGTTTACCCAATGGGAAAACGACCCGGCGACAGTGACAGCGGTGGAAACCGCCGCGGCACGGCTAAGGAGCATTTGATCAACACAGGGCTGGTGGGCGACACGTACATCACGGCACCGAACTGGCCAGGAAGCTCCGGCAGAGGCCATATTGGAAACCTCGCGTTACGGAAAGGCATGTAAGATGCGCTATGTGAACATTGTGGTAGCGGCAAGTGCGACGATCGGAATCCTGCTGGTGGGTTCCTTCGTATTGCCCGCCTTTGGGCAGTCAGCCGGGCCGAAGACTTACTATGTCGATGGGGCTGCGGCGGGCGCGGCGGACTCCAACCCCGGTACCGAGGCCGCGCCGTGGAAGACGCTGCATCGCGCCACGACGGCGAAGGAACTTCAGCCGGGCGGCACCGTGTACATCAAATCCATCTTCCGCGACCTGATGACCATTAAGGTCGGCGGCGAGAAGGGCAAGCCACCGTGGTATGAATGGGTGCCTGCACAAAAGTACGCGCCTGCGTGGCCCAAGCGAATGGAGAACGTGGACGTCACGGCCGATGTCGTCTACGGATACAAGGATGGCATGGCGATGACCTTCGACGTGCTCAAGCCCAAGAAGGGCGCCAATGGGGCGGGGATCCTGTGCATCCAGAGCGGGGCGTGGTACTCCAACCACGAGACCGTCGAGCATTGCGTAGAGGTGTGGGAACTACTCTTGAACAAGGGCTTCACGATGTTCATCGTGTATCATCCCAGCGGGACCAAGTACCTCCTGCCCGAGATCGTAGACAGCCTTCAGCGTAGCGTGCGATTCATTCGCCTCAATGCCAAGCGTTACGGGGTCGATCCCGACCGACTGGGCGCGGTCGGCGGCAGCTCCGGCGGTCACCTGGCGCTGATGCTGGCCACGCGGGCCGACGACGGGAATCCCAAGAGCGACGACCCGGTCCTGCGCACCGGCGACCGCCTGGCGGGCGTGGTGGCCTACTTCCCGCCGACGGACATTCGCCCCTGGTTCAAGACCGACCGGTGGAAAGATTACCTGGCCTTCCGCTTCGATCCCGCCATCGCCGGAGAGTATTCGCCGGCGCTGCATGTCTCGGACAAGACCTGCCCCGTGCTCCTGATCCATGGCGACAAGGACCCGGGTGTTCCGCTGGAACACAGCGAGAAGATGTACGCCGAACTCCAGAAGAATCACGTACCTGGTGAACTGATCGTCGTCAAGGGCGGAGGCCACGGATTTACCGGCATGGATTCCTGGAGCGCCACGGTCGCACGTGACACGTGGTTTGGGACGTACCTGCTGCCGCGCAAACCATAAGAGCAACGCTTCTCATGGGTCATTTTTGTGTATTGAAAAGAATATCCGTGGAACGCCATCGATAGCATCAGCGTGGTCCCATACGCTGTAATATCGCGGAGCCCCATTTGCGGATGTCCGCTCCGACGGAACCTGCCTGCCGCGGCTTCCAGATCCGGGTGACCTCCTCTGGCAGAGGCCCGCCGCAGTCGAGGCCTTTGGCGTCGAAAAGCTGGAATCCGATGTACGAGCATTCGTAGCGGATCGGCACAATGCGCGAGTGGAGGTCTTCGTTGAACATCTTCTGCCAACCTGCCAGCGTGCGGTCCTTGCCCCACGAATCCCAGTGATAGTCCGGTTTGAGCATTACAGGAGTGCCGGCCGCGAAGACGTTGTAGTCGCTGTGGGACGTGAAGTCGATGCGTTTGCCGCTTGCATCCCGGATGATCCAGAACCGCATGTCCACGTATTTGCCTTCGGGGTCGCCGGCCTGCGAGTTACGGATGAACAGGTTGTTCATCACCCGCGCGTTGCGCAAGATGCGGGTGGTCGTACCGGCCGATCCGGCCGGTCCGGCGGAGTCGCAGGTCGTGATGCCGTTGGCGTTCTCGGCCATGGTGTTGTTGACGATCCACACCGGTTCGTCGGCGCGATCGGCGTAGTCCTTCAGATTGCCCGGGGCTTCTCTTCTTTCGTTTTCGTCGCCGGCCTCGCCCTTGACCATTCGCCGCATCCAATCTCGCGGCGGGTGGCTGTCGATCTGGATTCCGCTGCCGCCGTTGGCGTAGCAGAGATTACCCGCGATGACGTTCGGGCCGAAATTCACCTCCAGGTCGATCGCGTCGCCGACATTGTGATGGCAGACGTTGTCCAGGATTCGCGTATCGACGTTGAGCATATCGAACCAGATTCCGCCGGAGAAGTTGTAGGCTACCTCGCACCGCTGGATCGTCGTGCGTTTGTTGAAGGGGATGTTCT
>CAZYDC010000458.1:0-2474 GCA_964646065.1 uncultured Planctomycetaceae bacterium
ATGGGCATCTTGCCCATGAGTCTCACGGGCATCCTGCCCGTGTCTTTGCTGTTGCTTTTGTTGGTGCTGTTGCTGTTCCCTTTGTTGTTCTTCCGATGAAGGGACAAACGAAGAAGAAGAAACCACGGGCGAGACGCCCGTGGGACTCATGGGCGGGACGCCCGTGGGACTCATGGGCGGGACGCCCATGCTACGCCCGGATGCGGGCATTAGGATGCGGTTCCTCTGCTCGACCAGGTCAACTCCTTCGACCGGCCTGGCCTCGCCTTTCCACGCGCCTTCGAAGCGGGTGCATCTGCCGCCGAACGGGAATCGCCGCCCGGCCACCTCGAATCGGTCGATGGTGCAGCGGTTCGGGCAGCCGCCGCAGAGGAAACGGCCTACCACGATCATCACGGGTGTGGCTAAGGCCTCCAGGTTTTCCGAGGCGGCGAAGGTGAGGCCTTTACATCTCTCCAAGGCCAGCAAGGCCACGCCGACGGCCCCGAGCAATTCGGGATGCGGCGGGATCACCACCTTTTTTCCCAGGCACTGGGCCATCGCGCAGGCGACCGCGCGGTTCATGGCCAGGCCGCCTTGAAAGAACACCCTCCGCCCGACGGCGCGGGGGCCTTTGACCTTGGACAGATAATTATGCACGACGGCGTACACCAGCCCCGCGGCGATGTCCTGGCGGGAGTAGCCTTCCTGAAGCGCCGTGCGGATGTCCGAGTTGATGAAGGCCGCGCAGGTCGCCTTGAATTGCACGGGCCTCTTGGCCGCCAGCGCCGCCTGCGAGATCTCGCCCAGCGGCAGGCCCAGGTCGCCCTGAGCGCACTCTTCCAGGAACGAGCCTGTCCCGGCGGAACAGGACGCGTTCATCGCGTAGTCAACGGGCACGCGGTTGCGGAGCAGGATGTACTTGGCGTCCTGCCCGCCGATCTCGAAGATCGTATCCACGTCCGCGTCGAACCGGGCCGCGCCGGCGGCATGGGCCGAAATCTCGTTGTACACCTGCGTAGTGCCCAGGTACGCCCCGATCAACTCCCTGGCCGAGCCTGTCGCCGTCATCAGGCCGATCTCTCGCTCGCCCACCTGCGCGGCCATCGCACGCAGACACTGGCGAGTCGCCTGGACCGGGTCGCCGTTGGTTCGGCCGTAGTGCCAGGCCACGATCCCGCCGCTGCCCGGGTCCAGCAGCACGGCCTTGGTGGTGGTGGACCCGGCGTCCACGCCCAGCACCAGCGGCCCCGTCGCCGACGCGTCCGCCGGCGGCAAGGTCATCGAAACCACCTGGTCCTCGAACTGCGCCAGCGGCGGCAACACGTCCAGCGTGGCACTGACCGTGACGTTGGGGTGGTCGTAGAGCGGTTTGTCGCGGGTCAGCACGGCAGCGCCCAGTGCCTCGAAATACGGGCTTTCGGGAAGCACGACGATTTGAGCGCCGGGCAGCTTGTCGCGCAGGGCGGCCACCAGGGCGGCGTTCTGCGCGGCCCCGCCGATCAGCAGCAGCTTGCGCACCGGGGTGGGCGCCTTGTCCAACAGCGAGACGACCTTGTCGGCCATGCTGTCGTGAAGGGTCCGCAGGATGTCCTCCACGCCGGCTTCCTTGCGGTTGAGCTTGTGCGTGATGTCGGACTTGCAGTGGACGCTGCACCGGGAAGCGAGCGGCACGACGTGGCCGTCGAACGAGCGGCGGATCGCCTCGTCCAGGGTCAGCCCCAGGCGGCCGATTTGCTGGACCAGGAACTCGCCGCTGCCCGCGGCGCACTGGTTGTGCGACAGGGTCGTGAAGATCCGCCCGCCGGCCAGCAGGTAGACGGCGAAGGTCTCGCCGCCCAACGAGGCGACCGCGTCGAAATCTCCGCCGACGAACCGGATCGCCGCCTCGGTGGCCGCCGACTCCGAGAGGTGGCCGAGATAACCGCAAACCCCGTACGATCCGCCGGCAGGGAAATCCTTCAGGATATTCCGGAGCGTCTGGACCGGTTGGCCTTGGTGATGCACCACTCGCCAGGACACGCGGGCCGGCCCCGAGCGGTCCCCGTCGAGACAGGCCACCTTAACCGCCAGAGCGCCGATATTGATGCCGATGAACACCGTGGTCCGACCTTTCCAGGATAGGAGGATGCGGAACCGTAATCGGCCCATGGAGAACGTCTGCTGTCGTAGCGCGGGCGTCTGTTGCGCTTCGGACGGGCTGCCATGCCTCGGGGCATTCTATGGCACGGGAACACATGGCACATTGCAAATTGCATATTGAAGATTGAACGGCAAAAACGACAAGAGGCGTTTCTTCATCTTTCAATTTTCAATCTGCAATTTCTTCACGGGCGCGACGCAAATTCCGTGGCGAGTCCCGGCACCGAGTGAAGCACGGTGGCCTTGGCGGGCAGGGCGGCGTCTTCGTAGTTGCGTTCGTAGAAGGTGGGGGGCTCGTAGGTGCAGCCGGCCTTGAGACGCTGGTCCTCGCGGCGGATCGTCAAATGGAGGAA
>CAZYDC010000458.1:2484-4397 GCA_964646065.1 uncultured Planctomycetaceae bacterium
CAAGGGGGCCGCGAGGCGGGCCTTGATCCCGAACTCCCGGAAGATGTCCTGGAGCAGTTCGTTCAGCCGCGCGGCCAGGGGCGGGTTGTCCTTGAACCATTTTCGTGCGGCCCACAGGGCGCCGGCATACGTGGTGGACATGCTCGCCGTCTCCCAGGCGAACCGGTCGCGGACCCGGCGCTCGGGGTGGTTGCGATGCTTCTGCCAGCCCTTGAGGCTGGTGCGGATGATCCTCAGCACGCTGGGGCCGTTGATGCGGAAATCCTCCTCGAAGGCCCGCTGGAGATACCCCGTCTCCCGCCCGCCGTGAATGTGCGGATGGCGGAAATTGAAACGGTATTGGCCGTGCGTGTCCTGGATGGCGATCTCGTCTTCTTCCAGCAGGATGCCCTGGGCCTGGTGCTGGGCGTATTGCGGCGTGCCCGCTACGGACGTGCAGAGCATGAACTGGTGGAAGTCGGTGTCGTGGCTGACCGCGTAGGCGATGGCCTCGTCGATGTTCGCGGGCGTGTGCTCCTCCAGCCCGATGATGCTGGAGCCCAGCACGCGGATGCCGTTGTCCTGCATGTTCCGCACCAGCTCGTGCGTGTTGACGTTCTTGAGTTTGCCGTACTGGCTTTCCTTGCCCTCCATGCCCAGCCAGACCCAACTGACCCCCAGGCCCACCAGCTCCTCCATGCTGTACAACCGCAGGGCATTGGCGGAACTGAACACGTACAAGGCCCAGGACTTCTCGTGTTTTTGCATCAGGGCCAGCAGCTTCAGCGACCGCGGCCGGTCCAGCAGGAAGTTTTCGTCCAGCACGAAGAACGCGCGAATCTTCATCGCCTCTTCGAGCTGGCACATGATGGCGAACAGTTCCTCGGCGGTGGGGAAGAAGTTGACGGAGTGGCCCTTGCCGCCGAACATGGCGGAGGTCGAGCAGAAGTCGCAACCCATCGGGCAGCCGACCGAAGGGATCAGCGCGGCCGAGGTGTTGTGCGAGTCGAACGGCAGGTTCATGCCCATGACCCGGTGCTGGTATCCGCCCCAGATTTGCGGGTGGCGCAGGGCCTTGTCGATGTCCTCGCCCAGAAACCCGCGGAACCACCGCACGCCGTCGCCGCGGACGATGTGGTCGGCGTCGATCCGCTCGCCCAGGTCGGCCAGGTTGGCGATGTGCCCGCCGATCACGATGTCCGCCTTCGGCGCGTGCTCGCGGATCAGCTCGCACATCTTCTTTACCTTAAGCAGGTTAGGCATGATGGAGCTGATGCCGATGATGTCGTATTCGTTGTCGCGAATCTCCTGGATGAAGCGGTCCATGCTGGGGAAGTCCAGGCAGGTGCAGGGGGCTTCGATGTTGGCTTGAATGAACATCAATCCCCAACTGCGGTGGAATTCCCGAAACGAAAACGGGCCTTGCACTCGCGTGACCTGGTTGTGCCACAGTTCCATCGGGTTGATGGTGCGGCTGCCGTATTGGTCATCCTGGGCGTAGGGGCCGAAGACGCTGCACAGCAATATCTTTGCCTTGCCGCCCAGCGGGTGAATAGGCTGGGCTTGCGCGGGGTGTCTGCGAAGGTCGGCCGGAGGGCGAGTGGTGCAAAGGGTCATGAGTTCCGTTTCCGCGCGTTTGCCAAGTTCCGGTGCAAAACCATTGCAGAGGCTGCCGGGCACGAGTCTGATTTCTTGAGAAGCGGATGAAGTACGCCATCCGCTCACCCACGCGCTGGGTGTGAGGGGCTGCTGGCCCAAGAGCCAGGGTTCACTCGTCTTCCAACGCGCATTATACAGGCACATCGCCGCCGGGACTAACGCAAAACGCCCGGCGAAATATATTTGTTGCCGCACACGCCGCACTGGCCGGGCATGGCGAGCGTGAATTCGTAACGCATTAGAACCTGCTGGCAAGCCACCCGAACGCGCAGGCG
>CAZYDC010000459.1:0-4383 GCA_964646065.1 uncultured Planctomycetaceae bacterium
CGGACGTTCCACCGTCAATTCAACAGTGCTTGGGCAGGGCGTGAACGGTTACCATTATTGTATGAAATGGGCCAGCCAATTCGTTCGAGTCGCCGCCCTTGTGGCGAACATTCTTTTTGTCGGCCTGTCGATAATCTGGATCCTCAGGATTCTGCCTTGGAAAGACGGGCCGGAGGCCGCCGTGGTCCTGGCGACTGTCGTGGCGGGCTACGTGAGTTCCAACGGCGGGGCGCTGATCGTCACATCGCGGCGAGGGCGGATCATCTGGACGATCTTGGCGCTGCTGGCGAACTTCGCGTTCGCGTATGCCGCCGTCTGCATCGTCGGAGAGGTCGCGGGAAATTTCATCGCCGCCCAGGCGTTCTACGCGTGCATTATTCTCGTCGCGGTCAATTCCCTGGGCATCCTCTCGAAGGGCCGCCTGTCGCCTCGCCGCCCGCAGACGGTGGCGGAGTTGGTGACTGCCGGGGAAACCAAGGAGTAGCCCCGCATCAAAGAGGCGCGTCGGGTGCCATGCCCAAGTCTGCGCGGGCATGGGGAAATTGCAGATTGTAAATTGCAGATTGCAAATTGAGGAAAAAGCGAAGAACCGGTTCTTCCTCTTCAATAGGCAATATGAAATTTGAAATTTGCAATTTCCCCATGCCCGCGCAGACTTGGGCATGGCACCCGAGGCGAGCAACCGACACACCGCGCGTCAACCAGAGGGTGAAACTTCGACGCTTGCAGGGTATACTCTACGCCGTGTCCAATCCCGAGCAACCCGTGACCGATTTGCCGCCCGTGTCGTCCTCGCCGCCGGATTCCGGCGAGCGTAGTCGAGCCGCCGTGCCCGAGCAGCGCGTGATGGCCGCACTGGACGAGGTGTTCGGCTTCCGCGAGTTCCGCCCCAACCAGCGGGAGATCATCGCGGCGATCCTGGCCCGCCGCGATGTGTTCGCGGTCATGCCCACCGGCGGCGGAAAAAGCCTGTGCTACCAGTTGCCCGCCCACCTGATGGAAGGCACCGGCCTGGTCGTCAGCCCGCTGATCTCGCTGATGAAGGACCAGGTGGACGCCGCCAAGGCCAACGGTCTGCAGGCCGAGTTCCTCAACAGTTCGCTCGATTCTTCCGAGCGGTCCCGCATCGGCCGGTTGCTCGCGCGGGGCGAACTGGACCTGCTGTACGTGGCCCCCGAGCGGTTGGCGATGGATTGGTTCCTGCCCATGCTCAAGGCCGTGCCGCTGTCCCTGATCGCCGTGGACGAGGCCCACTGCATCAGCGAATGGGGGCACGACTTCCGCAAGGACTACTTGACCCTGGACCGCCTGGTGACGGAGTTCCCCAACGTCCCGCTGGCCGCCTTCACCGCCACGGCAACGCACCATGTCCAACAGGACATCATTAAGAAGCTGGGCCTGCGAAACCCCTTCGTCCTGCGGGCCTCATTCGATCGGCCCAACCTGTTCTACCAGGTGATTCCCAAGTCGGACGAGCTGGGTCAGATCCTTCGCCTGGTTCGCGGGTACGGCGAGGATTCCGGCATCGTCTATCGCACCAAGCGCAAGGATGTCGAAGAGACGGCCGCGTACCTGCAGAGCAAGAAGATCAAGGCCCTGCCTTACCACGCCGGGCTGGACAACGACATTCGCAAGCATCACCAGGAGATGTTCAACCGCGACGAGGCGAACGTGATTGTCGCGACGATCGCGTTCGGCATGGGGATCGACAAGTCGAACATCCGCTACGTCATTCACGGCGACCTGCCCAAGAATATCGAGGGCTATTACCAGGAGACCGGCCGCAGCGGTCGCGACGGCGAGCCGGCCCAGTGCGTGCTGCTGTTCGGCTACGGCGACCTGCGGATTTTGCGGTACTTCATCGACCAGGTCGAGGACGCCCAGCAGCGGGAGGTTCAAAAAGGCAAGCTGCGGAGCATGATCGAATACGCCGAGTCGCACACCTGCCGGCGGACGCGGATATTGAAGTATTTCGGCGAGAAGTACGCGTTCCCCGACTGCGACGGTTGCGACGTGTGCGTGCCCGACGCCCGCAAGATCGACGCAACCAGGCAGGCGCAGATCGTCATGTCCGCCGTCGCCCGCACGGCCGAGCAGTCCGACGCCCAGCACGTGATCGACATCGTCGTGGGCAAGGCGACCGACGCGGTCCGCCAGCTCGGCCACGACCAGCTCAAGACGTTCGGCGTGGGCAAGGACACCGGCGAGCCGGACTGGCGGCAGGTGATCGGGGCCTTGCTGGCCAGGGGCTGCCTGCGACTGCGCGGCGTGCCGGGCAAACTGCTCCTGAGCGACCGAGGCAAGGACGTGCTGTTCGGGCGGCGGAAATTCGAGGTGTTCCAATCCTCGGCGGAGGAGCCCGGCGCCGAGGGGCAGGCCGAAGCGCCCGCCGAGATCGCCAAGCCCGCGAGGCCGGCGCGACGCAAGAGGCCCAGGCCGACCGAGGATTCCGGCGACATTCCAGCCGACGCGTTCGAGCCGACCGAGGAGTACGACCTGCAACTCTTTGAGGAACTGCGGGGCCTTCGCAAGCGGCTGGCCCAGCAAAAGAACCTGCCGCCGTTCGTGATTTTCTCGGACCGCACGCTGCGAGAGTTAGCCGGCCGCACGCCGACCTCACTGCCCGGAATGCGGAAGATCACCGACGTGGGCGACACCAAGCTGCGACAGTACGGACCCGACTTCGTCGCCGCGATCGCGCAGTATCTGGTTCGCAACCCGCACCGGGGCGCGTCGCCGTTCTGATGTTCCGTCGCGAGCGAATCGGCGAATAAGGGTGGCATGGCGACGTTGTTTGTCGCCATGGGATGCCCGCAAATCGCAGACATGGCGACAAACAACGTCGCCATGCCACCCTTGCTATTCACCAACGCTCGTGTCCTATCGTCACCAGCGCCTCGGCGATCTGGCCGTAGGCTTGTTCGCCGACGGTCAGTTCCAACGCGATCGGCTGGCGGCGGCAGGTGGCGCCTTCGTATGGCGTGATCTCAAGGTCGGCCGACACTTCCTCGCGCGGCCCGGCCTTGACGCGAACTTCGTATCCAGCCCAGGCCTCCGGGCCGACCAACCGCAGGCAAAGTTCCGCCGCTCGCGGCAGGGGATTGCGAACGCACGCGCGAAACTTCAGCGGAAATGGGGACCGGCTCCGCCGCTGTTTGGCGGTGCCTGTCCCCATTTCCTCGGGCACCACGCCGCCGGCGAACATGCGTGGCGAGGGCATCTTGCCCTCGTGTGCCGTGGGCGTCCCGCCCGCGTCTTGTTGTTGCTGCTGTTGCTGCTGAGGCACAGGAGAAGGAATAGAAGAAACATGAAAAGAAACACCGGACGCGGGCAAGATGCCCGCGACACACGCGGACGAGACGTCCGCGTCACGACCGCACGGCGGCACATGCACGCGATACGGTTCCAGCCAGCCGCCGCGGCTATCGACCTCGAAATGGGCGTCCTGCTCGCCCAGCGGCATCGCGCGCTGGTGAATCCGGACGTAGCTCTCGGCAACGTTGTCCAGTTCCTTGTACCATTTCTCGTTGGTGCGGTACGCGTGGCCGTGACCGGGCAAAATGATCTCCGGCCGATGAGCGTTCAGCTTGGCAACCGAGTCGTGCATGCTGTTGAGCATGGCGCCGTTGCGGTACACCCAGTTGGTGTAGTAGGGGCTGCCGTCGAATTCGTCGGGCGGCTTGATCTCGCCGGTGAACTTGTGGAAGAAGTGCTGATCGCCCGTCGCGCAGATTCGCCGACCGTCGGCCTCGAAGAACACCAGGTGGCTCCATCGCGTGTGGCCGTGAACCGGCTCCAGCGTGAAGGTGTATTCCTCCCATTTCAGCGGCACGCCCAGCGGTTGGGGCCGCACGTCGATGGGCTCCGGCCATGTGCAGGGAAAGTTGTACCCCGCCGGGTCGGCCAAAATGCGGGCGTAGTTCTCGCCGACCCAGCACTGGGTTCCGTAGAGCCGCTGGAGCAGCGGGATCCCGCTGACGTGGTCGTCGTGAAAGTGCGTGGGGATCACCAGGTCCAGCCCGTCGATGCCGAACTGTTTCTTCAGCCCGGCCAGGCCGTGCAGCTTGCTGCGGCGGTGCCTGGGGTACGTGTAGTTCCGGAACTGGATCAACGTGGTGCAATGGCCGTAGTCGATGGCCATCGCCTTGCCCGAGCGGCTGAGCAGGAACCACGTGCAGGCACAACCAAACGTGGATTGGTAAATGTGATCGGTGATCTTGAGCAGTTCGGGTTGGTCGAACCGGGCCAGTTCCTCCAGCAGGTCCGGCCGGTCGGCCACGGTGGCCCGCATCGTGGCGTCGAGTTGCGCCAGGGCATCGTCGGCGTGGTCGAGCATCGGCGAGCCCAGGCTGGGCAGCAGCAGGCCGGGCTTTTCGCGGCGAA
>CAZYDC010000460.1:0-4369 GCA_964646065.1 uncultured Planctomycetaceae bacterium
GGTCTGCTGGCCGAGTCGCCCAAGGACGGACACAGCTCGATTCCGCACTACACCAAACCGTCCATCGTCACGCCCGAGGATTGGAAACGCGTTAAGGGCGAGCGGTTCAACCGCCAAGACCCTTGCCGCAAGATCAATGTGGCGCAAGTCAAGAAGGACCATCCGACGACCCGCAACTACGCCCTGGGAATCTGGTGCGGTTCGATGATCGGCCGCGTGCGCGACATGCTGAGCTTCGAGGGCCTGGCCTACGCGATGTACGATTACCCCGAGATGGTCGAGGACATGGTCGAAACCCGCTGCCAACTGGTCGAGGATTCGCTGGACCAACTGCTCGGCCAGATCGACTTCGACTTCGCCACGGGTTGGGAGGACATCTGCTTCAAGAACGGTCCGATCGTGTCGGTGGATTTCTTCCGAAGGGTCGTCACGCCGCGCTACAAGCGCATCGGCGACAAGCTGCACGCGGCCGGAATCGACCTGTGGTACACCGACTGCGACGGCGACGTGCGGCCGGTCCTTCCCCTGATGATGGAAGGCGGGATCAACTGCCTATTCCCGTTCGAGGTCAACGGCTGCGCGCACCCGAGCGAACTGTTCCGCGACTACGGCAAGGAATTGCGGATCATGGGCGGCGTGGACAAGATCGAACTGGGCAAGGGCAGGAAGGCGATTCAGGCCTACCTCGAAACCCTCGTGCCGCTGGTGGAGCGCGGCGGGTACATCCCGTTCTGCGACCATCGCTGCCCGCCGAACGTCAACCCCCAGGATTACCTGTACTACCTGGATTTGAAGGAAAAAATGTTCGGCATGAAATAGAAAGGTTGCATGGCGACGTTGTTTGTCGCCATGGTGGCACCCCCCCCAAGTCCGCTTGGGGGTGGCTTTCGTTGCCCGCGTCATCCCAGACACCCCCAAGCGGACTTGGGGGTGCCACCAGGACATGGCGACAAACAACGTCGCCATGCAACCCTTACGCCTTGATCGGCCCGACTTCCATCGTGACGACGCAGGGGGGTTGCGGCTGGGCGCTGCGGAAATAGGGTTGGAATTCGTAGTCGCCGAATACGGTGGGCCGGCGGTCGTTCACGAGCAGATTCTCGGCGCCAGTCACGGCGCCTTCGTGCGAGAGGATCTTCGTCGGCGCCAGGGTGCGGTCGTGGAAGATCAACTTGAGGTAATGCATCACGAATCCGCCGATGCCGGTGACGGAAATTCGCAGTTGCTTTATCGTGCCGCCGTGGCGGAAGGCGGTGTTTCGAGGCCCGACCGTGAACGGTTCGCACTGCGGGATCTCGTAAATCTTCGTCCATTCATTGCCGTCGGGGCTGACCTCGATGGTCGTCTCGGCCCACATCGGGGCGTCCACGGTCATCCACAATTGCAGGATTCCCGGCAACAGGTCGGCGGGATTCATTTTGTCCAGGGCCACCGCCTTGGCTGCGGCGACGAACTCCGGCAGCGCCTTGGCCTGCTGGTTGAAGTAGGTTTCCTGCACGTTTTCATCGCCGGGATAGCGGTCGGCCTTCCACCATTTCTTCTCGGCCTTGAGCAGGTCGGGAATCTTGCTGACCTGCAAGTTCAACCGTGAAAGATTGCGATACACGGCCTTGTAATCGCGTTTTGTGAGGGCGACGACGGCGAGGTTGATGAACTGTTGCGTCTCCATAGCGAACCGGGCCCGCATGAAAACCAGCTTGGCCGCGATCTTATACACCCGGCCGACCGAGGTCTTGGGCTGCAACCGATTCATCACATGCAAGGCCTCGTCGACCTGGTGAATCTTCCCGAGCAGGTCGAAGGAGACACCGTATTCCAATTGATCGATGGTCCCCTTGCGGGTGAACGGTTTGAGATCGACCACGGCCTTGACGACCGTGGCCATGTCGCGGACGTCGCCCCTGAAGTGCTCGCCCGCCCACTCGGCCAGGAACTCGTAGGAGTCGAGGATTCGGCCCCTGACGGCGACCTCGGCCCCGTAGGCCAGGACCGGCATGGCCAGGTCGTACGGAGTGTCGAAGAGTTCCCAGACGGTGTTGAGCAGGCCCATGACGGGTTTGTCGCCGGCGTAGCGGCAGAAGCTGGCCATGTTCTCGGTGCCCGGGAAATAGTGAACCCCGGTCGCCGTGCAGAAGATCGTCTTGAACCCCTTGTCCAGGTACGACTCCAGCGAGGGGATTTTGCGGTGCGAGGCCAGCGGCATCGGCGGGTAGGGGTCCATCTGCGGGTCGTAGTGCCAATCGACCATGATGATGTCGCGGTCCATGCGGTCGATGGAGCCGGGATAATAGAAGGGCATGTCGGCCCAGATCATGGTTTGTTTGCCCAGGCCCTTGACGATGCTGTTGAGGCGATTGTAATGCTCGATCATGACGTTGCCGGCCCCGAGGTCGCCGTGGCGTTTCCGGCAATCCGGGCAGACGCCGTTGTTCCAGCTTTCGTCTCCGCCGACGTGAAGGTACGGGGTCTGGGTCTCTTTGGCCCACTCGCCGAGCATTTCCTCCAGCAGCTTGTAGGTCTTTTCCTGCGAGGGGCAGAGCTGGTTTCCATGCCCGAACAGCCGCCCGCTGCCCGGCCGCAACTCGCGGATGTCGGCGTGGCAGTCGTTCTTCCAGATGTACTGAGTGTGGCCCCAGGTGGGGATGATCGGGATCAGTTGCATGGCGTGTTCTTTGGCCAGGGCCTGGAGCTTGGCAAACTCAGGCTTGGTCAAGAAGCTGGCGGCGTTGCACTCCGGGTGGGACTCAAATTGCAGTTGGCCTTCGCTGTAAAGGAACAGAACGTTGTAGCCGATCCCGGCGCCATACTTGATGATCGAGGCGATCTTCTCGGGGCGCTCCAGCGCCCGCAGGTCGATCTGAAACGCGCGGAATTTCCACTTGGCGTCACGGGCGAACCGGATTGGGGGTTTCATTTATTGCGCTCCTGAGAAAGACCTCTTTCTTAGTGTAGCATGGCCTCTTGCCCATGAGTCTCACGCCCGTACGGGCGTGTTCGGTTGCTTCTGCCGCTTCCTTGTGTTCCTTGCCTGGCTCAACAACGGCAACGACCACGGCAATCACGGGCAAGATGCCCGTGCTACACAAAGACATGGCCAAGATGGCCATGCTACGTTGCGCGTTCCAACACGAGGATCCAGCCCTGAATGATCGGCGGGCCTGGCGGCCGCCAGTTTTCGCCGCTGGCGACGCCGGCAGGGTACTCTTTGCCGTTCACCGCATCGACCCATGTGGCCTTGTACGTCAAGCCGGGTTCCAGGCCCTTGACCGTGATCGTCCAACCAGTACTCATTGGGCGAAACACGTAAAAGATGCGGAATTCGCCCGGGACTCCGGCGGCGCATCGGGCCAGCGGGTCGAACTCCGACACGCTTTCGCCGACCCACTCGGGGTGCGGTTCCATCAGCCACCATCGGAATCGCTCCAGCAGTTTTTTGCCCAGGGCCACCTGCGCGGCGCCGGGCAGTTGGAAGGCGTCTTCCCACGGAGTGTCGCCCCAGCCCGAGCCGTGCGGCGACAGGCCGTACGCCTGGCGGCGAGAATTCATCTGCCAGATTCCGTTCGCGCCGTAGGTGTGCCCCTTGGCGCCGTTGAGAATGCAATTCCAGAAAATGATCCGCTGAACGTCGTCGCGGTTGGAGGCCATGATGCCTTCGTAATTGACCTCGCCGTTAATCACGGGCATGACGGGCGTGCGAGCCACGGCCTCGGTGATCGCCTTGACGGTCGGCGTGATGGTGTCGTACCCGGAGTGGCCAGTTTGAAGCATGTCGAAGTCCAGCACGGCGGGGTCGGTCACCTGGTTACGCGCGTTGTCGGTCGGATGGATCGTGATAAGGCTGCCGGTCGGATCGATGGATCGCACGTAGCGGGCCAGTTCGGTCCAGCCGGTTCTCTGGGCGGCGATGTCTTCGTCGCGCGTCTTGGAAAGGTAATAGGGCATGGCGCCCTCGCCGGCAAGGCACCAGACCACCGGCAGGGCGGCGTAGCGAGCTACCAGGTATCGCCAGTGCTTCTTCATTTTCTTGACGCCCATCAGCGGCAGGAAATACGCCCAGCATCCGACGATGCACGGCATCAGGCCGGACTGGACCAGCCAATTCATCCGGGCGTCGGCCTGGTCGAAATAGGCGGGATTGATGCGGACAAAATCCGCCTGCGAGAATTCATGCGGGCCCGCCGGACGCACGGGCGACTGCCAGGGATACCCGGTCTCGTTGGCGCCGCGCGGGTCGAACGGCGGCATGTCGGGGTAGAGCCCGGCTACGATCTGGATGACCGAAAATCCCTTGTCCTTGCGGTCGGCGGCGAGGGTCTGGAAATCCTGCGGCCAGCGGCAGCGGCCGCACAGGCCCATCCACCATGTGTCG
>CAZYDC010000461.1:0-4357 GCA_964646065.1 uncultured Planctomycetaceae bacterium
GCGGTGGCGGGGGGGGCGGACTATATCGAGGCCGGGACGCCGCTGATCAAGAGCGAGGGGCTGGACGCGGTGCGGAAACTTCGCGAGGAGTTTCCGGCGGCGGTCATCATCGCGGACATGAAAACCATGGACGCCGGGCGGATCGAGACGGAGGCGGCGGCCAAGGCCGGCGCCAGCGTCGTGACCGTCAGCGGGACGGCGGCGCCGGCGACCATTCGCGAGTGCGTCGAGGCCGGCAGGCATTACGGCGTGCAGGTGGCTGTGGACCTGCTGGGCGTGGCCGACCCGGTCGCGTTCGCCAAGGCGGCGGCTGAACTGGGCGTCGCCTGGCTGGACGTGCATTGCCCCATCGACGCCCAAATGCAAGGCCGCGACCCGCTGGAAGTTTTGCGGCTGGTGCGGGCGGTCAGCACGCTCACGCTGGCGGTCGCCGGCGGGCTGAATTCCGAGACGGCTGCCACGGCAGCGGCCGCCGGGGCCGACGTGGTCATCGTCGGCGGGGCCATCACCAAGGCCTCCGACCCGCGGGCAGCAACGGCGGCCATTCGCAAGGCCGTCGACACGCGGCAGGCCGTTGCGACCGAACTGTTCAAGCGGTCCACCGCGGACAACCTTCGCGAGCTTCTGTCCCGCGTGCGGACCAGCAATATTTCCGACGGCGCGCATCGCCAGCCGTGCCTGGAGGGCATCCGGCCGATTCAGCGTGGTGCGAGCATTTGCGGCCCGGCTGTGACCGTTCGCACCGCTCCGGGCGACTGGGCCAAACCGGTCGAGGCGATCGACATCGCCAAATCGGGCGACGTGATCGTGGTGGACGCAGCCGGGCAGCCGCCGGCGGTCTGGGGCGAACTGGCCAGCGAGAGCGCCCGCACCAAAGGCGTGGCCGGGCTGGTCGTCGAAGGCGGCGTGCGCGACACGGCCGAGATCCGCGAGCTGGCGTTCGCGGTCTGGAGCCGCCTGGAGTGCTCGCACGCGGGCGACCCGCACGGCCTGGGCGAGATCAATCAGCCGATCGTCATTTCCGGGCAGCGGATTTTCCCGGGCGACTGGATCGTCGCGGACGACGACGGCGTGATCGTGCTGCCCAAGGACAGCGCGGTCGAAATGGCCAACCGCGCCGCCGACGTGCTGGAGGCGGAAAACCGAATCCGGGCCGAGATCCGTCAAGGCAGCACGCTGGCCAAGGTGATGAACCTGGCCCGCTGGGAAAAGCGCGGCGGAGGCAGCGGTATCGGATGAAGAAACAGCTACCACCAAGATCACCAAGGACACCAAGAGCACCAAGGCAGAGAAGATAAGAAGACAATGTTCAAGAAAAATCAGAGGACAAGACAACGGGACCGAGATGAACGACTATTTTAGTCTCTTAGGCTGTTCTTGGTGCTCTTGGTGTCCTTCGTGCTCTTGGTGATTGCCGTTGTTTTTTGAGGTCATTGAATGTCAGATAAGCAAACAATACAGGCGGCCGGGCAGGATTTGATCCGGCGGGTCGCGGCGGTGATGGAGCAGGTGGACTGGGCCAGTTTCCTGGAGTTGGCGGACATGCTTCCTCGCGTTCGCCAGACGTTCGTGACCGGTGCGGGTCGAAGCGGGCTGGTTGCCAGGAGTTTCGGCATGAGGCTGATGCACGCGGGGCTCAAGGCCTTCATTCCCGGCGAGACGATCACGACCCCGATTGGCGCCACCGATTTGCTGGTGGGGATCAGTTGCACCGGCAGGACCGGAAGCACGGAATATTTCGCGCAGCGGGCCAAGCAGTTCGGCGCCAAGGTGGTGGTCCTGACGGCGGAGCCCGATTCGCCGCTGGCCCAGCAGGCGGACAAGGTGGTGCACATTCCGGCCCACGATCCGGACATCGTGCTGCGGGCGGCCGTGTTCGAGCACGCGACCAGCATGTCGTTGGACGCGGTGTTCAACGTGCTCTCGGCCAGCCTCAAGATCGACCAGGCCGCCTTCCAGCGAAGGCACGCGAACCTGGAGTAAGACCGTGGGGCGTAGGGCGTAGGCCGTAGAGCGTAACGGCGAAGAAAAAAGGGGACTGGCTCCGATTTCGGCTGTTTGAAATCGGTGCCTGTCCCCTTTTTTCGGACAGCAGGAGAATGCCATGAGCGTTGCCACACTTTACCTTGGGACATTCGGCTGCCTGGCGGCGATGCCGATCCTCGCGTGCGTTCTGCTATCGGCGGGTGGGTGCGGCGCGTTGGCCGCGCCGGAGATCACGCGAAATAAGCTGCTGGTTCCGGGGCCGGGCAATCCTCGCAATAGCGAGGGTGCGTTCGTCACCCTCAAGGACGGGCGCGTCCTGTTGATCTACACTCACTTCACGGGCGGCAACGACGATAACGCGGCCTCCCACCTGGCCTCGCGGGTTTCCTCCGACGGCGGCAAGACTTGGTCGGACAAGGACGAGATCGTGTTGCCCGATGAGTTGGCCGCCGGCGGAAACAACATGTCCAGTTCGCTGCTTCGCCTGCACGACGGGCGGATCGCCCTGTTCTACCTGCGAAAGGTCCTGATTCCCAAAACGAAGTCTAATAACTGGGGCGCGTACGACTGCCGCCCTGTGATGCGAGTCTCCACCGACGAGGCCCGCACCTGGGGTCCGCCGCGAATGTGCATCCCGGACAGCGAGATCGGCTTCCACGTGCTCAACAACGACCGCGTGATACAGCTCAAAAGCGGGCGGCTGGTCATGCCGATCGCGCGGCACGACGACGCGTCCAAGCCCGACCATTTCAACCATCAGCCGCGGACTTCCTGCTGGCTGTCCGACGATTGCGGGCAGACCTGGCGCCAGAGCAAAACGGTGCTGACCGGCAAGAAGGGCCCCGGGCACGAGCACGACGTGGCCCTTCAGGAGCCCGGCGTGGTGGAGTTGAAGGACGGCCGGCTCATGATGTTCTGCCGCACGCACATCGACCTGGCGTTCATCTCGTTCTCCGGCGACCAGGGCGAAACGTGGTCGCTCGACGTGCCCATGCCGGGGATTCGCGCGGCCTTGGCGGCCCCGGCGATCAAACGCATCCCCAAGACCGGCGACCTGCTGATGGTCTGGGACGATCACACCATGGTCACCAGCACCACGCACCCCTATTACGGCAAGCGCACGCCGTTTACCGTGGGCATCAGCCGCGACGAGGGAAAGACCTGGGAGAAGGTCAAGAACATCGAGGACGACGTGGAAGGCTGGTACTGCTACGTGGCCGTCGAGTTCGTCGGCGATCACGTGCTGCTGTCCCACTGCGCGGGCAAGTGCTACCCCACGAAGAATCTCGGCCTGGACACGACGCAGATCACGCGGTTCAACCTGGCGTGGCTGTACAAATAAGAGTAGGGCGTGGGGAGTAGAGCGTAACGGCGAAGAAACAACAAAGAGCCGCGTGGCCTGCGATGTTTCCTACTTCTTCGCCCGCTTCGGCCGGCTTTTGGGCCTGGGTGCCGCCTTGCCCGAGGCAATCTGCCCGGTGGCGTAGGGGGTATGCCAGGAGGGCTGTCCCGTCCGATCCCACAGTTGAATGTGCCCCGAGCCGTTGGGCAGAACATAAAGGCCCAGGCGGACATTCCCGCGATCGTCGAAGAGCCGAATGGTGGGCGATTCGGCGTTGGACAGGTCGATGATCGCTCGAACCGTTCCGGTCTTGTCCGTCAGTTCGAAAGACTCCGCTCTGATCGCCGTCATAAATCGCCTCTGCCGCTGTGCCTTGTTGCAGGAACTCTCAGGGGTGGCATTGCCTGTTATTCGCTCAGGGTCAGTTTCGTCTGGTCGAAGATGGCTTCGGTCGCCTCCATGAAGTTTCCCAAATCCTCTTTGGGCCCCTTGGCCAGCAGGATCCCCAGTGCCCTGTAAATTTCGACCAGGGCGAAACGATTGTTTTGCGCGTCGTCGACCCGCACGCGTCCGCAATGTCCGCAGATATGCAACTCCACCTTTGCGGTGCATTGCGAACAGACGTGGCACTGATTCGTTGTCAGAGTATCTTGACCATTCGCCATCTTCGTGCTCCTTGCGATACGACACGACCCTCGACAACCCATGAATCCGCACGAAGTTTACATCGTTAACGTATCGTGTCAAGTACTGTAAACACCTGATATTAAAAGATTTGTGGAATTATTCTTCTACAGGTTTCCATGTATAATTATTGACACAAAATTCATTTTCCCCGTCAAATCGCGGGGGAAACGGCCGCCACCAAGAGCACCAAGGACACCAAGAGCACCAAGACAGCGAAGGTATTTAAGGTTCTCATCCAATTTAAGTGCCTAACGCAATACGAAAGTCTCCACGTAACCTAGGTTGGATTTATCGCTTTTTGCCAACGACAAAACACCAAAGGGGTTCATCCGGCGGAATCGT
>CAZYDC010000462.1:0-4353 GCA_964646065.1 uncultured Planctomycetaceae bacterium
TGGGCAAATTCTTCGCCGCCTGGATCGTCCTGGCCATCGCACTGGCGCTGACCTTCCCCATGATTATCACGGTGTACTTCCTGGGCGAGCCCGACCCCGGACCCATCTGGTCCGGCTACATCGGCAGCTTCTTGCTGGCCGGAACCTACCTGACCATCGGCAGCTTCTTCTCGGCCTTGACGCGAAACCAGGTGGTCGCGTTCATCCTGGGCGTGGGCGTCTGCTGCATCGGCCTCTACGCGGGCAGCCCCGCCGCCGTGCGATTCGTCGCCGGATGGTCGCCCCAGGCCGGAGCGGCCATGGAAAGACTCTCGTTCCTGGAAACCTTGTCGTTCCAGTCGCATTTTGAGTCCCTCCAGCGAGGCGTGCTGGAGATCAAGGATCTGGCCTTCTTCCTGCTGCTGCTGGGCGGCGGGCTGTGGGCCAACATCGTTCTGCTGGAAGAAAGGAAGGGCTCCTGATGTCCATCCTATTGCTGATTTCCCTGGTGGTTGTGTGGCACGTTGCGTTGGTGCTCTGGATTCTGGGAGTGTTCGGGCCCTCGCGAGGCAAGGGCAAGACCCTCCTGGCCGTCGAGTGCATCGGCATCATCACGGTCTGCGTCATCCTGCTGGTGGGCCGATGGTCCGGCGGCGCCCGCGTGGCCGACCTGACCGAAAAGAAACTCTACACGCTTTCGACCGGTACGCGGGACATCCTGGGCAACCTCAAGAGCCCGATCACGCTGAAGCTGTACTATTCCCAGGTGGCGGCGGAAAAAGGCCCCGAGCAAATCCAGTTCTGGAACCAATATCAATATTACGTGCGCGATATCCTGGAAGAATACGTCAGCCGGTCCAACGGCAAGCTGAAGCTGGAGGTCATCGACCCGCGGCCCTTCAGCGACGAGGAGGAGCAGGCCCAGGCGGCCGGAATCAAGCGGTGGCCGTTAAACGAGGAGGAGAGCTTCTATTTCGGCCTGTCCGCCACCAACGAGTACGGCAAGAATAAGGCGATCGAATTCTTCGCGCCGGATCGCCAGGAGTTCGTCGAGTATGACCTGTCCAAACTGATTTCCGACCTGACGAGGATGGAGAAGCGCAAGGTGGGCGTGCTCACGTCGCTGCCGGTGATGGGCCCGGAGAACATGAATCCCTACGAGATCGCCATGATGCGGGCGCAGCGCCAGCCCGTGCCCGAACCCTGGACGATCGTCCAGCAGATCGGGCAGAGCTATGACGTGGTCAAGGCCGTCGTCAAGGAGGGCGTCATTGGGTCGGAAACCAAGAGCGAAATGAGCATGGGCATGCCACCCCAGGGCGGCACGTTCGCCGCGGACCTGAACTTCCTGATCGTCATTCACCCCAAGAACCTCGACGAGCCCACCAAGTTCGCCGTCGACCAGTTCGTGATGAAGGGCGGAAAGCTGATTGTCTTCGAGGATCCCTGCTGCTTCTCGGACCAGCCCGAGCGTGAGAACCCCTACGGCGAGCAGGGCCGCGGCCAGGCCTCCGAGCTTAACGACCTGACGACCCGTTGGGGCTTGGCGATGCGGTCCAACACCATGGCCGTGGATCGTTCGCTGGCCGGGATAGGCCCGGACAACAACCCCCTGTTGCCCTCGCTGAACCTGAACGACAAATGCACCGGGACAGGCGAGATCATCTCGGCCGACCTGCACTCGGTCCGACTGTTCGCTGCCGGCGTGCTGGAAAAAACCGGCAAGGGCGGCGCCGACGTTCGCCCGCTGTTGCAGACCACCGCCGACACCGCGTTCACCTACACGCCCGCCGAACCGATCAATCCGCGAACGGTTGTGTCGTCGGAGGCGGTCTCTCCGGCCCTGCTGCCTTCGGGCGGGCCGATCATGCTCGCGGGAATCATCCGCGGAAAACTCACGACCAACTTCCCCGGCGGTTGCACGCTGCCTCCGCCGCCGGAGGAACCGCCCAGCCCCGCGGCCGGAAAGCCCGCGTCGCGACCGGCGACCAGGCCCGCCAAACATCTGGAGGCCCTGCCGCAATCCCCAGACGACGCGGCCGTCGTCGTCATCGCCGACGTGGACATGATCTGCGACCAGATGGCCTACCAGAAGACCGGCTTCGGCGTGAGCCCCGAGGGCGACAACGCCGCCCTGCTGCTCAACGCACTGGACTTCCTTGCCGGGCAGAAGGACCTGATCTCGATCCGCTCGCACGGGCGCTACAGCCGACCGTTCACGCGGGTGGACGAGATCGAACGCAAGGCCGTCGCGGGCAGTGAAAAGGCCATCAAGGAGGCCAACGACGAGATTCAGAGTTCCCAGCAGAAGTTGCAGGAACTCGGCGAGAACACCGACCAAAAAAACGTGAAGGTCGTCTCCAGCGAAAAACTCGCCGAGCGGCAGAAGATCCAGAACGAGATCAAGACCGCTCAAACGAAAGTTCGCCATCTTCAGGCCGAGCGGCGGCAGGCGGTCGAAGAGATGCGATGGACGGTGGAAGCGTGGAACCTGTTCGGGGCGCCGTCGATCATCCTGGTGATTGCCGTGGCGCTGGCGATTCTGAGACGTTACCATGCCGCGAAATGGGCGGGGCGGAGAAACGGACAATGACGATAACCAACAAATCACTTACGGTCCTGGCCGGTTTGACGGCCGCTCTTCTGCTCGTGACGATACTGGTGATGGCGCACGACCCCACGCGCCACCAGACGCCCGCCGGGGAGAATCAACCGCTCATCCAGGGTCTAGACCCCTCGCTGATCGCGAAAATCCAGATCAGCGCCGAAGACAAGCATGTCACGCTTGCGCGGAAGGACGACCTGTTCCTGGTGACCGAACGCGAGAGCTACCCCGCCTCCACCACGGAGGTCAACAGCCTGCTCACCAAGGTTCTCGAAATCCGTTGCCACGCCGTCGTCTCCGACTCGCCCGACAGCCACAAGGAGTTCGGCGTCGCCGACGACGCCAAGACCACCAAGGTTGAACTGACGGGCAAGGACGGCAAAAACCTCGCGACCGTGCTGGTCGGCAGCAACGCCAAGACCGGTGGAACTTACGTCCGCCTGCTTTCGGGCAACACGGTGTATTCCACCCTGGAGCCGCTGTGGGGCGTAACGGCCGATCCGGTCAGCTACCTTCGCACGCGACTGATCGAGGCGCCCGAGGCCGACATCCTGAGCGTCACCGTGTCCGCCGGCGGATCGGAATACACGATCTCGCGCGACAAGGACAACAAACCGCAACTCCAGTCCGTGCCGGCCGGCAAGCGGGTCAAGCAGCAGACCGACCTGGACGATCTGTTCAAGGCCCTCGCGAGCCTGGAGTTCGACGACGTCACGCGCGAGGCCAAAGGCATCGTCTGGAGCGGGACGTATTCCTGCCAGCTTAAGAATAATCTGAGATACGAGCTTCGCGTCGGCAAGAAGGCGGGCAAGCAATACGTCGCCGCGCGCGCCGTCGGGCCCACCGAGGACGATTTCAAGAAGGTTCAAGAGAAGACCCAGAACGATTCCAAACAGGACATCGCCAAGAAGACGGCCCCGCTGCTGCAAGCCAGCGTTACCGCACAGACGTTTAACGCCAACTCGGACGGTTGGAACTACCAGTTGAAAGAGTACCAGGCCAAGAACTTCACTCGCACGTTGGCGGACCTGGTAGAGGCGATTCCCCCGGCCACCAAGCCAGCCACCGCCCCCGCCGCGACGCCCCCGCCGGTCAAGAAATAATCCATGCGAAAGATTCAGGTGCTCGGTCCCGGCTGCGACCTCTGCCGCAAATTGGCGGAAAACGCCGATGCCGCGGCTCGGTCGCTGGGCATCGAGTTTACGCTGGAAAAAGTTACAGACCTTGAGCAGATCATGCGGTTCGACGTTCTAATCACTCCCGCCCTGGTGGTGGACGGCGTGGTGAAGTCCGCCGGCAAACTGCTCAGCGTGGATGAGATCAAAGCGTTGCTGGTGCTTTGACAACCGTGAATGAATGGGTGCCATGCCCAAGTCTGCGCGGGCATGGGGTGTACGGAAGACATGCCCGCGCAGACTTGGGCATGGCACCCATCCATTGCTGAAACATGGAGCCCTCGGTTGAATCTCCCGAATTCTCCCCTTGCACGCTTCAATTGGCGCTGTTATACTTCGTTAATTGGCGAATTATAGGAGTGATCGATGCGAGATATCTTGAACATCACGCGGGCTCTGGGCGACGAGAACCGCACGCGGGTCGTCCTGTTCCTCCAGGGCGGAGAAATGTGCGTCTGCCAGATCGTCGAGATGCTGCAACTGGCGCCCTCCACCGTCTCCAAGCACCTGGACATTCTCCAGGCGGCCGGGCTGATCGATTCGAGAAAAGGCGGCCGCTGGGTCTACTATCGCCTGCCCGACAAACCGTCTGCC
>CAZYDC010000463.1:0-4351 GCA_964646065.1 uncultured Planctomycetaceae bacterium
CGGCACCATGCCGGCCAGCGGTTCCTGGAACATCAGCGGGACCGACAGCACGAGGCCCAGCAGCATGAACACACCGGTCAGCAGCACCACGGCCGTCAGCCCGAACGGCACGGGAACGCCGAACCGCCGCATCATCCAGGCGAAGCCCGCCACCGTGAAAATTTTTCCGGGCACGTACTTTCCCATCTGGGCCACCCAGGCGACCGACGCAACCGCCCGCCAGGGCGGCGGCGGATAGGAATCCGCGATCAATCCGCGATACGCCGGCGCCAGCAGCGCACGGGCCAGCGCGAACGTCACGAACGCCAGTGTCAGGCAGACCGGCTCGAAGTTCATTCGCGGCGGGTGGCGCAGGTACTCCAGCAACGTGAGGTCGGGGTGTTTGCTGTCGATCTTGGCCTGCAGCGCCAGCACCACCACGCCCACGAACACGGCCAGGTAGACGAGCTCCTTGAGCAGCATGTGCTTCTTGGTCGAAGCGGGCAGGTTTTGAGGCTCTTGTTCGCTGATGATGGCCGCGTCCTTAGGTTAATGAAGTCCCGCCTACTGTAATGAATCGCGGGAGTTTGGCAAGAGTTCTCCGCTGTGGCACTTCCTTGTGGCACTTTCCTTGTGGCACCCCCAAGTCCGCTTGGGGGTGTCTTGGTTACGCGTACAACCCGGACACCCCCAAGCGGACTTGGGGGTGCCACCAAAGATCGCCTCCGAAGATCGCTGTGCTTGCGGGATGGCGCCGCCGCCGCTACCATGTCCTGATCGCATACTTGAAGGAAAGCCCTTGCTGGAAAATAAAACGATCGCGGTGGTGGTGCCTTGCTACAACGAGCAGACCCAGATTGAGCGGGTGCTGACGACGCTGCCGGCGTTTGTGGACCTGACCATCGTGGTGGACGACGCCAGCACGGACTGCACGGTCGGCATCGTCCGCAAGTTCATCGCCGCCCAGGGCCAGGCGGGCAAGACGATTTTGTTGGAGTTGAAGGTCAACTCGGGCGTGGGTGCGGCCATCGTGGCGGGGTATCGCGCGGCGGCCCAGAGGGGGATCGACGTGACGGCCGTGATGGCCGGCGACGCCCAGATGGACCCCGACGAACTGCCCCTGCTGGCCGGCCCGGTGGCTCTGGGCCAGTGCGACTACGCCAAGGGCAATCGGCTTTTTCATCGCGGCGCGTGGGAGACCATCCCGAGGCATCGCTACCTGGGCAACGCGTTCTTGTCCATGCTGACCAAGATCGCCAGCGGATACTGGCACGTGGCCGACTCGCAGACCGGGTACACGGCCATCAGCCTCAAGGCCCTCGAGACCATCGAGCTGGACGGCGTTTATCCGCGATACGGTTATCCCAACGACATGCTGGTTCGGTTGAACGTGTACAACTTCCGCGTTCGCGACGTTCCCATCCGCCCGGTGTACGACGTCGGCGAGCAGTCGAAGATGAAGGTGTGGAAGGTCGTGCCCACGATGAGCTGGCTGATCTTCAAGCGGTTCCTCTGGCGGATGAAGGAGAAGTACATCATCCACGATTTTCACCCGCTGGTGTTCTTTTACGCCTTCGGCGGCCTGTCGTTTTTTGTGGGGCTTGTGTTCGGCCTGTACCTGCTGTTCCACCGGATTTTCGTCGGCAAGGTGGCGGACACCAGCGTTTTGGCCAGCGTGTTCCTGTTCATGACCGGACTGCAACTGTTGCTGTTCGGCATGTGGTTCGACATGGAGTCCAACAAGGATCTCAAGTAAAGCAATCCGCAGATTACGCAGATTTCACAGATTAAAGGCAAAAGAAGAAAAAGAAGAAGTTAGCCCTGTCTTTCTTCGCCGTTTCTTAATCTGTGAAATCTGCGAAATCTGCGGATGAACGAGGTGGAAAATGGCATTTTGCGATCCGTTTCTGGTGAAGCCCGGCGAGAAGGTCGATCTGGCCCAGTACGATCCGGATTACTGTTCGGGTTTCGGCTCGAAGGACGAGGCGGCGGAACATCTGGAGAAATATGAGAAGCGGCTGGCAGACCTTCAGGCGCTGCTGTACGCCGAGGGGAAGCGGTCGCTGCTGATCGTGCTCCAGGCGATGGACGCCGGCGGGAAGGATGGCACGATCCGGCACGTCATGGGCATGGTCAATCCGCAAAGCTGCCGCGTGAGCTCGTTCAAGGTGCCCTCGGCCGAGGAGGCCAGCCACGACTTCCTGTGGCGCGTCCACAAGGCCGTGCACGGGCGCGGCGAGATCGGCATCTTCAACCGCTCGCACTACGAGGATGTCCTGATCGTGCGGGTGCATGAACTGGTGCCCAAGGAGGTCTGGTCCAAACGCTACGACCAGATCAACGACTTCGAGGCCATGCTGGCCGCCAACGGCGTGCATATCCTGAAGTTCTTCCTGCGCATTTCGCGCGACGAGCAGCTCGCAAGGTTCAAGCAGCGGATCAAGGACCCGGCCAGAAACTGGAAGATCAGCCCCGACGATTTCAAGGAGCGCCCGTTCTGGAAGCAATACACGGCCGCTTACGCGGACGCCCTGGGCCGGTGCAGCACGAAGCAGGCGCCCTGGTTCGTCATTCCGGCCAACCACAAGTGGTATCGGAACCTGGCCATCTCGCGGATCATCGTCGATACGCTCGAAGGCCTGAAGATGAAATATCCCAAGCCCTCTTTCGACGTGTCTAAGATCGTGTTAAAATAGCACTAGAATCAGGATAAGAGACTCACCGCGGAGACGCAGAGAACGCAGAGGTAAAGACTAAATAAGGCTGTTTTTTGTCTTCTTCGCGTTCTTTGCGTCTCTGCGGCGACTCCGTCTTACAAGGAAAGCGTGCATCTGATGGCGGAAACTTCCAGCCCCAAAGAGCAGGCGGCCGAGTTGATGGCCGTGATCGACATCGGCTCCAACTCGATGCGGATGGTGGTCGCCCAGTCGCTCCCGGACGGGCGGATCGAGCACCTGGAGAACGCGCATCGCGCGATCGGGCTGGGGCAGGACACGTTCGTTTCCGGGCGGCTCAGCCAGAAGACGATGAACGCCGCCATCGCCATCCTTCGCGACTATCGCCGCATGTTGGACGCCTACGGAGTCAAGCATGTCCGCGCGGTGGCCACCAGTTCGGTTCGCGAGGCGGGCAACGCCGACGCCTTCCTGGACCGTATCTTCATGGCCACCGGCATCGAGGTCGAGGTCATCGACACCTCCGAGGAAATCCGCCTGACGGTGGACGCGGTGCGGCACGCGCTGGGGCCGGCCGCCAACCGGCCCGGCAAAACTCTCATCGCCGACGTCGGCGGAGGCAGCGCGCTTCTGACCGTGGTGCAGAAGGGCGAAGTCCTGGCCTCGGGCAGCTACCAACTGGGCGCCATACGGTTGCAGGAAATGCTCTCGATCTCGCAGGAGCCTCCCTTGCGGGCGGTGGAACTGCTGCGGCACCAGATCGCCAACATTGTTGCCGGCATCCGGCGGTCGCTGCCGCTGAAGCGCATGGGGTTGTTCATCGCCGTCGGCGGGGACGTTCGCCTGGCCGCTCAGCAGATCGGAATCCCCGGCGAAGGCCCGCAGCCGATGACCATCGCGGCCAAGCATTTTGACGAATTCGTCGCGCGGTGCGAGGTTCACACCGCCGAGGAACTTTCCCGCATTTACCACGTGCCCTTCGCCGACGCCGAAACGCTCGTGCCCGCCCTGCTGGTGTACCAGGAACTCCTGCACGCCAGCCGGTCCGGAACCATCATCGTCCCGGCGGTCTCGATGCGCGACGGCCTGCTGCTGGACATGGCCATGGGCCTGGCGGGGCAGGAGGACCCGGCCCTGTACACCAGCAGCATTCAGTCCGCCAAGGCCATCGGCGAGAAGTACCGCTTCAGCGCCGAGCACGCCTTCCACGTGGCGGACTTGAGCATGCAGCTTTTCGACCAGCTCCAGAAGGAGCACGGCCTGGGGCCTCGGGAGCGCCTGTTGCTGCGAGTGGCGGCGATCCTGCACGAGGTCGGCGGGTTCGTCTCCAGCCGGGCGCACCACAAACACAGCTACTACCTGATCTCCAACTCGGAGATTTTCGGCCTGCGCCGCGAGGAGTTGCAGATCGTGGCGTTGGTGGCCCGGTATCATCGCCGCAACTTTCCGCAGCCGACACACCCGGAATACATGATGCTCCCGCGCGAGAGCCGCATCGCGGTCAGCAAGCTGGCGGCGATCCTGCGTGTGGCCGACGCGCTGGACCGCGGACACGCGCAGCAGATACGCGACATCCAGGTTGAGCGCGAGGGAGACGAGTTCGTCATTTACGTTCGCGGCCTGCCCGACCTGGCCCTGGAGCGCCGGGCCCTGGAGGCCAAGGCCGACCTGTTCGAGGAAATCTACGGCCTGCGGGT
>CAZYDC010000464.1:0-4350 GCA_964646065.1 uncultured Planctomycetaceae bacterium
TTGTAGTGCGCCCGTAAGGGCGTTCCCAGAAACGCCTTACGGCGTCACTACAAACAGGACGGCCTTCCTCGCGCTGAGACCCAATGTTACCCTGACTTGAACCACGCCCAAAGGTCTCGATAAAGGCAGCAGTTAACCTCACCTTTCCACGAAATGAAGAAAGGTGAAATTCGCCGTGTTTTCGCCTTGCCGCCAAGCACACATTCAGTGATCGACAAATTGTCGACAACTGAATGGGCCGGGCGCCACGTTTCCGGCGCCGTTTGCCGGAACGCGCATCCGGATTTCACAGCATTTCGACCCGGTGCTTTAGGCAAACGTCCCGGAAGTCGTTGGGGTTGAACGTCAGAAGATAATCGCTTCTCACATTGACGTCTTCGATCATGTACCTGATTACCATATCCACAACCGATATACGCCGCTTTCCACTTCTGGCGAGTTCCAATGCCTGTTCGAGGGCAGGATCCCTATATGGGCTGTCGTCGATCAGGTGGATGTCAGGACTCTTGAGGAACAAGTCGTATCTTTGCACGGCGGTTGCATTCCTGACCATACGAGTGCTCACCGTCTCGTACATTGTCGGCCAAGGGCAAAGAACCTGAAGCATTTTCAGGTACAGCGCTCTATCGAGAGCATCATTGTGGTGCTCGTCACTGGGAACAAGAAGTGCGAGCCAAAACCCTGAGTCTACGATGACCGTTTGGGCGGTTCTAACCAATGTCCGTGTCCTCGCCGGAGGCTACACCCGCAAACCCAGTCCAAGGCGAATTCTTCCTGTTGCCAATGACGAAACTTCCCTTGGGTCCTCCTTTGGGCCCTCCGGAGGGGTTGACCACATAGAAACGAGACTTGGCCGTCAGACGCATTTTGCGTTTGAGTTCCGATTTCAAGGATTGCACGAGATTGCCGGTATGCTCATACCAAAAGCAGGCCAGGCTGTCGCCGCACTCCTTGGCCTTGTGTTCGTCCAGCCAGGCATATAGCGACTCGTAGTCGCCCTGCACGCCAAGGTCGAACGACATCCATATTAATGTCTTAGCCATAATCAATTCCTCAAGACAAAGTTATTGCCGGCAAGTTGGAGTCGGCCCGTGTCAATCACGTACCCATTTTAGTTCTTCTTCGGCGGTTCGCCTACGGGCTTTACGTCCTTCGCGCCGCCGTCGCCGGCGAAGCCGCCGTCTTTCATAGTGCCCAGGTACTTGGGCAGTTCCAGGCCGATCTGCTTGGCCAGTTCGTGAATCGGGGGCAGGGCGCCCATGATTCGCTGGCCGAGGCCCGACAGGCCGCCGCCGTCCTTGGAACCGCTGTCCCAGATGACGATCTTCTCGATGGGCAGGTTCTTGATCGCCTGGGCCTGGACGTTGGCGACGTCGGCGAGTTTTTCGATGATGAGCAGCGAGGCCAGCGCCTGCGTGTTGTTCTGCGCGGCGGCGACCAGTTGGAGGTAGCCCTGGGCCTTGGCTTCGAGTTGGGCCTGCGTTCCTGCGGCGACCGCGCGCATCTTGGCCAGGTTTCCCTCGGCCTCGCCCTGGGCGACGCGGATCGACTGCTGCTTGGAGGCCTCGGCCGCGATGATGACCTGCTGCTGCGTCGCCTGCGCGGGCACGACGACCTCGGCGTTCAGACGGGACTGTTCGCGCATCGCCTTGGCGTCCTCGGCTTTCTTTTGCGCCAATTCCTGCGCGACGCGAATTTCACCGTCGGCGGTTTTCGCGGCGGACTCGCTGCGGTTGCGGGCGGCCTGCTCGGCGACCTGCTGGTTGGCGTGGTATCCGGCCTTCTGGACGCCGGCCTCGGTTTCGGCGCTGACGGCCTGGGCGTCGAGGGTCGCGGTCTGCTGGCGTTTGTTCTTGGCGGCGTTGGCCTCGCCGATTTCCGCGTCGGCCTGGGCGGCTGCGACGGCGACGCGATTGTCTCTCTGACGCTGTGCCACGCCGATCTGTCCGATTCGCTCCTGCTCGGCGACCTCGATGTTGGCGGTGTTGATGGCCTCGGAAGCGGCTTTTCTGCCCAGGGCCTTGATGTACCCGGATTCGTCCTCGATGTCGCGGATGTTGACGTTGATGACGGCCAGGCCGATTTTTTCAAGTTCGACGCCGACGGCCTCGTTGACCCGGCCCATGAAACCCTGGCGGTCACGGTTGATGTCCTCGATCTTCATGGTGGCGATGACGGCTCGCATCTGCCCGAGGATGATGTCCTGCGCCTGGGCCTGGATTTGCGCCCGGCTCAGGGCCAGCAGGCGGATGGCCGCGTTCTGCATGATCCCGGTCTGGATGGAGATGGCCGCGGTGACGGTGGTAGGCACGGCCACGCGGATGTTTTCCTGCGAGAGGGCGTTGGTCAGGTCGATGGGAACGACGAAGGGCTCCAGGTCCATGTACTGATAGTCCTGGACGACCGGCCAGATGAAGGCCGCGCCGCCATGCACGCACCGGCTGGCGCCGCTTCCGGTCTTACCGTAGATCACGAGAATCTTGTTCGACGGGCACCTGCGGTAGCGGCTGATGATCCAGAAGAACAGGACGATCACGGCCAGACCCAGGATGACGGCCATGACCAGCGCGGTCGATCCGGCACTGATCTTGGAGGGCGGCGTGGTTTCCTCTGCCAGTGGCAGGACGAATGAGGCGAGAGTCGCGAGCGAGATCATAATGTACCTTTCTGTTTTGTTTCCCGCCGGCGTGTCCGGCGGGTTATTTTATCACGATGCCTTTGGGCGTAATTCAACGGTCAAGTTAATGAGGGCCAATCCGAAAGTCTCTAATGTCCCGGTAACTTCCTCGTGGGCGCGGTCCAGAAACGGTTGGCGATCGCGGGTAAGTTCGGTGGAACTCGTGGCGGAGACGACGGATCGTATTTGGGCTGATATAAGTTCCTTCACCTGTGCCTGGATCTCGTCGCGGTTCAGCCCGAGCAGTCGTTTGGCCGCGATATCCATCACGCCTTCTTGCGTGGAAATGGCCGCAGCGAGGGTTGCGGTCCCTGAAAGCTCAATAAGATCCTGGGTGAACGCCTGGGGCAGGTCGATGGAAATGACGAAGGGGTCCAGATCCATAAACCGGTAGTCCTGGACGACAGGCCAGATGAAGGCCGCGCCGCCATGCACGCACCGGGTGGGCCCGTTGGGGGTCTTGCCGAAGATCACCATGATTTTGTTCGCCGGGCACCGCCGGTAGCGGCTGACGGTCCAAAAGCACATGATAATTAGCGTAAAGGCCAGAATCACGGCCATCACCATTACAACCGGCACTCCCCGGTGGCCTGCGTCGCCGGGGCCGGATTCCTGCGCCAAGATGAACGCCGACGAGATTATGGTTGCGGTGACAGTCATTTACTCATCTTCCATTGGGGGCGATTTCTTACGCCGGTTGCACGGCCGGTTCGACTTCGACGGTGGTGTCGTCCAATTGCGACAGAACGAGCACGGGCGTTCCGGCCTTGAGGGCCATTCCGCCCATTCCGCGGGCCTTGACGAAGGTCACCACTCCGCTGACCATGCAGCGGATTTGCCCCACGCCCTGTGCGGGGATGTCCGCGTACACGGTGCCGGGGGTTCCCACGCAGGTCTCGATGCGGCTGGTGCCGGTTTCGCCCAGCTTTCGCATCAGGAAGAACAGCACCGAGACGGCCAACATTCCGCCCAGGCCCCAGAGCAGTCCGACCGCAATGGCCAAGAACATTTCGGATCCCTTTGTCCTGGCCAGCGTCAGCGCGGTGTACCAGGTAAAGAGCGTGAAGAACGCCAGGATCGACCGGAAACTCAACAGCTCGAAGGCGACCATGTCCGGCTGCATGCTGGCGGCCGCGTGCGCCGGGGCGACGTGGCTGGCGACTCCGGGTGTTCCACCGTGCGGAAGGTGCATGCCGGGCCCGCCCGAACGAGCATCCGAAACGGAGGCATGGTCGACGTGCCCGCCGAAGTGTCCGCCGGTCGTCCCGATGTCGTGCCCGCTACCGATGTCGCCGTGTCCGCCGAAGCCCAGAACGGACATGACCAGTTGCCAGATGAACAGCAGCCCGAAGAACACCGCGCAACCGAAAAATATATGCGTCACCAAGTCTAACGTGTTCCACCATTCTGTCATGGCTGTGCTCCTTCGGCGGAAAAGATGTAATCGGTAATCAGTAATTGGTAATCGGTAAGAGCAGAACCGGGGCCAGGCCTCTTACCAATTACCGATACCCGGTTTCTGATGGCTCAAAAGTACCCAGTGGCCCAGTGGCTTGCAAGTCATAAGCGGAAGCTTTTAGGACATGCTAGAGGGACGGGGGGCGGGTTTCGGGAATCGGGAATCGGGTTTCGGGAAGAAACATCGAAGAGTTCGTTAGGGCCGCCCATCCGCC
>CAZYDC010000465.1:0-4347 GCA_964646065.1 uncultured Planctomycetaceae bacterium
CGTGCACGTTCAGCAACTGATAGACAAGGGTCGGCTGACCGCGGCCCGCAAAAACCTGGCGGCACTGGTTTCCGTGGCGTCCAACACGGCGCTGATCGTCATGAAAATCAGCGTCGGACTGCTCATCGGATCGGTGTCGGTCATCTCCGAGGCGATTCACAGTTCGATGGACCTGCTGGCCGCGGTGATCGCGCTTCTGGCCGTGAGGGAAGGCTCCAAACCCGCCGACGAAAAACATCCGTTCGGGCACGGGAAGTTCGAGAATCTTTCGGGCACCGTGGAAGCGGTCTTGATCTTCACCGCCGCCGGATGGATCGGGTACGAGGCGGTCGTGAAGTTCCAGGGCATCGTCGGCGACATACAGGCCGGGCGGCATTTCCAGGAGGGACTCCCGCTGTTCTGGGGCGTGGGGATCATGGCCGTCTCGGCGCTGGTGAACCGGGGCGTATCGCGGATGCTGTTCAAGGTGGGCAAGGAGACGGACTCGGTGGCGCTGCAGGCCGACGCGTGGCACCTGCGAACCGACGTGTGGACCTCCGTCGGCGTGATGGTCGGCCTGGGCGTGATCCTCATTGGCGACTGGGCCGTTCCCAGCATCGGCGTTTGGCTGCACCTGGTGGACCCGATCGCGGCTATGCTGGTGGCCGTGCTGATTATCCGTGCGGCCTGGACGCTCACGATCACCTCCGCCCGCGACCTGGTGGACGTGACCCTGCCGGCCGAGGAGGAACAGTGGATCCAGGACATGCTCCGCCGGTATCCCACCGTGCATGGGTTCCACCACATGAGGACGCGGAAGTCCGGGCCGCTGCGGTTCGTGGATTTCCACATTTTCGTGGACGCCAACATGACCGTGCGGCAGTCGCACTACCTTTCGCATCAGATCGCCGAGGTCATCCGCGAACATTTCGGCGACGCCAGCGTGACGGTGCATGTGGAACCCTGCCTGGGCAACTGCGACCGGCCCGAAGGGCACGGATCGTAGGGCGTGGAGCGTGGAGCGTGGGGCGTGGGGCGTAGGGCGTGCAACTTTGGCCCGAAGGGCCGTTGCACGCGGAAGATTGACCGCGGAAGAGTGAACGTTCATGGCAATAAAAATTCCAGTTATCGGCATTCTGGGCGGAGTCGGCGCCGGCAAGAGCACCGTGGCGGAGGAGTTTGCCGCCCTGGGTTGCCTCGTAATTAGCGGCGACGCCATCGGCCACGAACTGCGGGAAAGCGCCGGCGTGAAGAAGGCGCTGCGCACCGAATGGGGCGATGGAATCTTCGACGCCTCCGGATCGGTCAGCCGCGAGGCGCTGGCGAAGAAGGTTTTTACCGACCCGGCGGCCCTTGCGAAGCTCAACAAAATTCTCGCCCCCCGCATCCGCCGTCGCATCCGCCGCCGGATCGATCGAGGCCGGGCTGACCCGAATGTGCCGGCGGTCGTGCTGGACGCGGCGGTGCTGCTGGAGGCCCGGTGGGACGACCTCTGCACGCACTGCATTTTCGTGCGGGCGAGCGATCGCCGGCGGCAGGCGCGAGCGGCCACAAGGGGTTGGACCGCCCGCCAATGGCGGGACAGAGAAAATTCGCAAATTTGTCTGGACATCAAGCTCGCCAGATGCGATTATATGGTCGATAACAGCTCAAGTATTCCTGTGGTGCGTGAGCAAATCCGTAGAATCTTCCGAAAAATAACGAAAGCCTCGGATCGTCGTTAATCACCGCTTTAGGAAATGGCTTGAGTTGGCAGCCGACCGGATCGTCACCCCGTTGGGAACCCTGTAACTGCGTTGAGTCTGAAACAGTTCACAGTTGAATCGTGCGACATACCCGTACCTGGAATCGAAAGAACAATCATGGCAAAAGAGAAAACCCGACCCTGTAAAGTCACCATCGGATCGAACGTAGTCGACGGACAGTTGATCCGCAAGAGCAAGATAAACGCCCGCGTGATCGTGGACCCCTCGGTCCTGACCGACGAGATGAAGGAGAGCCTGCGGGCCGACGACGGCAGTTGCATGGTGCCCAGCGAAATAGTGGAGGAGGTCTTTGAGGCCGCCGAGGGCGAAGCGCCCGAGGAGAAGCAGCCTCAGGTCGCCGCCGCCGTCGAAGCCCCGGCGCCGGTGGAGTCTGCCCCAGCGCCGGTCGCCCCCGAGCCCGCCGCGCCGGCCGAAGTTGCCGCGCCCGTGCCGGCGCCCGCGCCGGCACCGGCCGCCGCCGCCGTCCAGCCTCCGCCGAAGGAGCACGAGGATGTCGTCGGCGATTTCGACCAGGAGATGCACGCGAAGTACGAGCGCGTCAAGCGAGGCGATCTGCACATCACCGACCTCCAGAAGATGAACGTGGCCGAACTGCATGACATCGCCAAGACCGAAGGCCTCGAAGAGTGGGCCGGACTGGGCAAACAGGACCTGATCTTCAAGATCCTCAAGGGCCGCATTCAAAAGAACGGCCTGATGTTCGGCGAGGGCGTGCTGGAGATCCTGCCCGACGGATTCGGCTTCCTTCGCAGCCCGGACTACAACTACCTGCCCAGCCCCGACGACATTTACGTCTCGCCCAGCCAGATTCGCCGTTTCGGCCTGCGCCAGGGCAACATCATCGCCGGGCAGATTCGCCCGCCCAAGGAGTCGGAAAAATATTTCGCCCTGCTTCGTGTCGAGGCCGTGAATTACGAATCGCCCGACCGCCTGACCGAGAAGGTCAACTTCGAGGACCTCACGCCCACGCACCCGATCAAGCGGGTCTTCCTGGAAACCGTGTCCGAGGAAATCAACATGCGGGTGGTGAACCTGGTCACGCCCATCGGCTTTGGCCAGCGCATGCTGATCGTCGCGCCGCCGCGAACCGGAAAGACCGTGCTGCTGCAGAAGATCGCCAACGCCATCACGTACAACCATCCCGAGGTGTACGTGATCATCCTGCTGATCGACGAGCGCCCCGAAGAAGTGACCGACATGAAGCGCAACACCAAGGCCGAGGTCATCTCCTCGACGTTCGACGAACCGGCCAGCCGGCACGTGCAGATCGCCGAGATGGTGTCCGCCAAGGCCAAGCGAATGGTGGAGTACGGAAAGGACGTGGTGATCCTGCTGGACAGCATCACCCGCCTGGCCCGCGCGTACAACACGGAAGTGCCGCACTCGGGCAAGATCCTCACCGGCGGCGTGGACGCCAACGCCCTGCAGAAGCCCAAGCGGTTCTTCGGCGCCGCCCGCTGCATCGAGGAAGGCGGCAGCCTGACGGTCATCGGCACCGCCTTGGTTGACACCGGCAGCCGAATGGACGAAGTGATCTTCGAGGAGTTCAAGGGCACCGGCAACAGCGAACTGCACCTGGACCGCCGACTGGTGGACCGCCGCATCTGGCCGGCCATCGACATCAGCCGCAGCGGCACCCGAAAAGAAGAACTCCTGCTGGACCCCCAGGAACTCAAGCTGATTTTCCGCCTCCGCAAGGCCCTGGCCGACATGCAGCCGACCGACGCGATGGAACTGCTCATCAACCGCCTCCAGAAGGTCAAGACCAACGCCGAATTCCTGCTGAGCATGAATATCGGAGACTGATATAATTTGTAGGACAGGCCTGAGGCATGTCCGATACAAGCGAGAAGTAGATGGATCAATCGCTCGCGGCCGCGCGGGCAGGCTTATCGAGGCGACAACATGGCGGCACATCCGGTTCGTAAAGACGGCGCGACCCGTTTCGATAAGGGTAAAAGGCCCCGCGCCAAGAGAGTCAAGGCCAAACCTCCTCTCGCTATTTTGATCGACGACCTGCGTGCGATCGGGAAGCCCGTGCCGGCCGAGGAATGGGCCAAACTTCCCGAAGATTTTAACGAGAATCTTGACCACTACTTGTACGGTTCGCCGAAAAAGCCTATCAGCAGAAAGCGGGCCTTGTGAACACGGTCTTTGCGGACACTCATTATTGGATTGCCGTCATTGACGCGCGTGACCCTTGGCATGACTATGCGTGCCTGGTTGCTCAGGAGCATGGCGCCGACCGGTAATGACTGCCGGCGACCGGCCCGGGAACCTCGAAGAGTTCTACACTCGATTCAAGGGCCTCTGCGACGTGTTGCTGGACGATCCCAACATGTTCGGCTACTGCTACACGCAGCTCACCGACGTGTTCCAGGAACAGAACGGCATCTATTTCTTTGACCGCTCGACCAAGTTCGACATGAAACGCATCCATGACATCCAGGTGCGCAAGGCCGCCATTGAGTGAGCGCGTAGTTGCGCCTCCACAGAGGGTCCAAAACAGGAAATTGGGCGTGGTTCAAGTCAGGGTAACATTGGGTTTCAGCGCGAGGAAGGCCGTCCCGTTTGTAGTGACGCCGTAAGGCGTTTCCGGGAA
>CAZYDC010000466.1:0-4319 GCA_964646065.1 uncultured Planctomycetaceae bacterium
CCGAGGAGGCCGCCGAGCAGGGGCTGGACATCGACCCGCGCGCCGAACTGGTCCGGCAGTTGCTGGAGTACAAGGCCTTCAAGGACGCCGCCGGCGACCTCGCGCAGGCCGCCCAGACGCGGGCGCAGAAGTTCGCCCGCCGGCCGTTCCTTCCGCAGAAGGACCCCACGGAACTGGATATGGAAGACGTGCAGGTCTGGGATCTGCTGGACGCGTTCAGCAAGCTGATGACCTCCATCGGCAAGCGCCCCGGGCAGCACGAGGTGATCTACGACGACACCCCGGTGGAACTGCACGCGACGGACATCCTCGACCGTTTGCAGCGCGAAGGCCCGCTGACGTTCGCCAAGGTGTTTGAAGGTCGGACGAACCGCGGCGAGATCGTCGGGCTTTTTATCGCGCTATTGGAACTGGTGCGGCAGAAAAAGGTGTTCGCCGCGCAGGAGCAGATTTTCGGCCAGATCGAGATCCACCTGAACCCCAATCCGCCGACCGGCGGCGAGGAAATGGAACCCTCCGATGGCGACATTATCGCGGGCGATCAGCGGCAGGTGGATGCGCCCGCGGGACAATATGTGACGGACGCTCCGGTTTCGACGGAGCCGCCCGCGGCCGATGATTCAGAACCAACCCGGGAGGACGACGATGAACCTGGAACAGAGACTCAAGGAACTGCGAATTGAACTGCCCCCCGCGCCCAAACCGGTAGGCGCGTACGTGGCCGGTGTGCGCAGCGGGAACCTTGTTTTCACCTCCGGCCAACTGCCATTCCGCGACGGCAAATTGATCGCAACCGGCAAGGCGCCCACGGACGTACCGGTCGCGCTCGGCCAGGAGTGCGCCCGCCAGGCCGCGCTGAACGCCCTGGCGGTCGTATGCACGCTGACCGGTTCGCTCGACGCCGTCGTGCGGATCGTGCGCGTGAACGCCTTCGTCAATTCCGCCCCCGGCTTTACCGACCAGGCCGCCGTCGTCAACGGTGCCAGCCAACTGCTGACGGACATCTTCGGCGAAGCCGGCAAGCACACCCGATGCGCCATCGGCGCAGCCGAACTGCCCCTCAACGCCCCGGTCGAAATCGACCTGGTGGTTGAAGTGAAGTAGAACGGCTGTGTCTTTGGTGTTTCCACGCCCCGTAGGGGGCGGTAGATTTGTAGCCCACCGCGTAAGCGGTGGGAATGCTGGCGCATGAATTAACCAGCCCCGGCAGGGGCGACACAACGGAGAACGCTTCATCAAGTATCAAGAAGAGCATTATTGCATGTCGTCATTCCAGGAAGAATTGCCGGGCCTTTTGCGGCTGCCCGGAATTGCCTACGAGGAATGGTATCTCTGGGAGTGAGGGCCTTCTGTCGCCCCTACCGGGGCTGAAATGTTCGCGCGACAGGAAACCCACCGCTTACGCGGTGGGCTACAAATCTGCCGCCCCTTACGGGGCGAAGAAACAACGAAGACAAAGAGAAGAAGCAACGAAGGCAACGCGAAGAAACAATAAAGAGTGGAATATGGACGAAACATTCAGTGCGGCGGCGTTTTTGAAAGAGACTTCGGCCTTGCTGGCGCGGCTGGATTGCGGGGCGATCGAGCGTGCCCGCGACATCCTGGTGCGCTGCTATCGCGCCGGCGGGCGGGTGTTCACGATGGGCAACGGCGGGTCGGCCTCGACGGCGCAGCATTTTGCGTGCGACCTGGGCAAGTACGTCATCCCGCAGGGCGAGCGCCCGTTCGACGTTCGCTGCCTGACCGACAACGTTTCGCTCTACACCGCCTGGGCCAATGACGCCGACCGCGCGGACGTGTTCGTCAACCAGATGCGCGGTCTGCTCGCGCCCGGTGAAGTGGTGCTGGCGATGTCCGTTCACGGCGGCAGCGGGTTTTCCGCCGACCTGGTTCGCGCGGTGCAGTTCGCCAACGAGGTCGGCGCGTCGAGCATTTCGCTGGTCGGTTTCGACGGCGGCGCGATGCACAAGCTTTCCACCTGCTCGATCCTGGTGCCGGTCGATTCCACCCCGCAGACCGAGGCCATTCACTTGGTCGTCGAGCATTGCCTGATGCACCTGATCAAGCACGCCCTTGCCGGAGCGAAGCAATGAGCGTCGCGGCCTTGTGCGTCGGACATGCCTCGTACGACATCAGCACGCTGGTGGCGGACTACCCCGCCGAGGACAGCAAGTGCGAGGTGCAAACCCTCCTGGAGGCCGGCGGCGGTCCCGCCGCCAACGCCGCGTATCTGCTCGCGCGATGGGGCGTACCGACAGCACTGGCGGCCTTGGTCGGCGACGACCGCTACGGCTGGCAGATCGTCCGGGAGCTTGAGCAAGCCGGCGTGGACGCATCGCGCGTGGAGGTTCGCCCCAACCACGTCACGCCCGTGTCGATCATCGTGGTCAACACCAAGAGCGGCAGCCGGACGATCATCAATCGTAAGGCGCCGCAACAGGAACTCGCGCCGTCGCCCGAACGGTTCGCGGGTCTGCGCCCGCGGGCGATGCTGTTTGACGGCCACGAACCGGAGGCGTCGCTGGCCGCGCTGGCCGCGATGCCCGGCGCGCGAACCGTCCTGGACGCTGGTTCGCTGCGGCCCGGAACGACGGCGCTGGCGGGCAAGGTGGAATTCCTGGTCGCCTCCGAGCGGTTCGCGAGGCAGGTCACGGGCGAGGCGGATTTGTCGGCCCCCGAGTCGCAGCGGCGGTGCGTCGCGGACCTTCGGCGCCGCTACGGCAACACGGTCGTGGTCACGCTGGGCCGCCGGGGTTTGGTGATGGACGACGGCGCGGGGTTCCGCGCCATGCCGGCCTTCTCCGCCGTCGCGGTGGACACGACCGGCGCGGGCGATATTTTCCACGGTGCGTTCGTGTTCGGATTGCTGGAAGGCATGGGTCTTTGGGACACGCTGCGGCTGGCGTCGATGGCGGCGGCGATTTCGGTCGGGCGCGAGGGCGGGCGGCTGTCCACACCTTCGCTTGCGGATGTGAGGGAGGCGTTGGCAAATGCTGGATGAATCGGCCTTGGCGCAGGGTTCGCTGATCGTGGTGGGGAACATCAATCGCGACGTGAAGACCTCGCCGATTTCCGGCGGTGCGGCGATTCTGAGCGACGGGTATATGAAGGCGGCATCGATCACCGAGACCATCGGCGGCGGGGGCGCGAACGCCGCGTTCGCCGCGGCGGCGCTGGGCGGGCGCGTCGCGTTCATGGGCAAGGTCGGCGACGACGAATTAGGCCGGCGGTTGCAGGCCCGCCTGGAGAAAAGCGGCATCCTCGCCCGCCTGGTTCGCGACCGCGAAAATCCAACCGGCACGTCGATAGCACTGGCGTATGACAGCGGGCATCGCCATTTCATCAGCCACCTGCCCAGCAGCCGTACGCTGCGTTTCGAGGACCTGGACCTTTCGGGCCGTTGTGTCGCGGGCGTCCCGCCCGCGTGTGGCGAGGCCATCTTGGCCTCGCGTGTCGCAGGCATCCTGCCTGCGTCTGAGGCAAAGCGAACCGGACGCGGACAAGATGTCCGCCAGACGCGAGGGCGAGACGCCCTCGATACACGCGGGCAAGATGCCCGCGTCACAGCCTCGGACCTTCCGGGATTCGCTCACCTGCTTCGGGCAGACATCTGGTTTTCCGAGCCGATGCTCTTCGGCGGGAACGAAAAACTGTTTCAGTGGGCGCGCGGGCGAAATGTCCCCGTGTCCATGGACCTCAACTGGGATCCGCTCTGGGGCCGGGGTGACGAGGCCGAGATCAACCGCCGCAAGCAGGCCGCGATGGACGTGCTGCCCCTGGTCACGATCGCGCACGGCAATATTCGCGAGCTGTGCGCCTGCACGCGGACGGACGACCTGGAATCGGCCTTGCGCCGCCTGGAAAAATGCGGCGCCCCGGCTGTGCTGGTCCACATGGGCGAGAAAGGCGCGGGCTATTACAGTGGCGGAAAGTTGGAGGTCGTCCCCGCGACACCCGCCCGTCGCCGCCTCCACGCCACCGGCACCGGCGACGTGCTGAGCGTCTGCGCGATGCTCCTGCACGCGCGGCAGGACGTGCCCGTGACGGAACGGTTGAAACTGGCCAACCGGATTGTCACCGAGTTTATCGAAGGCCAACGCACGCTCATCCCGGCGTTGTGAAGAGTCTCTTGTGGCACCCCTCTTGTGGCACCCCCAAGTCTTCTTGGGGGTGTCTTGTTCGCGCGCCCCAGAAGACACCCCCAAGCGGACTTGGGGGTGCCACAAGAGTGGGGGTGCCACAAGAATGGGGGTGCCACAAGAATGGGTGTGAAAAGATTTCATGGCACCGCTCAGTCTATTGACCAACGACAGAGCCTG
>CAZYDC010000467.1:0-4304 GCA_964646065.1 uncultured Planctomycetaceae bacterium
TTATGAAAGGTCTATCCATGTACGCAAAAACTCTCGTGGCTGTCCTGCTCGTTGCGATGATTACGCTGACCTCCTGCGACACGTTTGACGTGAACCAGAAGCCCGCTTCGCCGTCCTCGGCCCCGGCGGCGAGAACCTATGACCTCAAGGTCAACGACGCCTCGCTGGTGACGGACGGCAAAGTCACGCCGCTGGTCGCGCAGAAGGATACGTTCGGGCCGGGCTCCGACGGGTTCGCTCTCAACGGCAGCCGCGGCAAGCCCGACGAGCTTCGCTACGCCTGCAAGAACATTCCCGAGGGCGACTATTGCGTGGGGCTCAAAGTCGTCCTTTCAGCGGGCGGCTATTTCACCCTGGGCGAGGACGTGTCCTACCAGTTGGAACTGCACCACAACGACGCGCGGCAGGTCTGGACCAGCTACACCGAACCGCTGCGCCCGGAAAATGCGGCCGAGAAGGTCTCCTACCAGGCCGAGATCCGGCTGGACAATCCTATTCACGTCAAGCCCTCCGACACATTTCGCGTGGTCTGGTGGGCCGGCGGCAAACTGAGCGTTGGCGCGATTCGCCTTTACAATTACAGGCCCGCCGGGGCGGTGTCGAAGCTGGGCATCGGTTACAACGGTTCGGTCACCCGCACCCTTTACGCCGATTGGAAAGACCCCGTGCGCACGCCCGAGCGGGTCACGCAGGCGTGTGTTCTGACCAATCCGGGCGTGCAGGCCAGGACGTACAAGCTCCAGGTCCAGGCGCGGGATTACTTCATGGCCTCGCTCATGCCGGACGTGGAGGAGAACCTCACGCTCCAGCCTGGCCAGAGCGTCACGCGGACCTACGAGTTCAAGCCCAGCCTTTCGGGCAGGGACCGCCTGACGCTGGTCGCGGAGTCCGATGGCATGTACCCCGCCCTGCGCTTGGTGAAGTTCTACGTTCGCGATCGCGCGTGGGGCGTCAGGCCCAACACCTGCCTCAGCGGCGAGGGCTGGGAAATGTGCTATGCCCCCACGCCCGAGCCGGGCGAGGCCCCGCCGGCCGGCGCGGCCTGGACGAAGATCTGCGTCCCCTCGCTGCAACCCAATAAAGAGGTCAAGAAGGACGCCAGCGGCAAGGAAACCCAGATCGACCATCATTGTGCGTGGTATCGCAAGAAGTTCACCGCCGCGAACATTCAGGGTGAGCGGGCGATCCTCAAGTGCGACCAGGTGTTGTCCGAGGCGTGGTTCTACGTGAACGGAAAATTCGTCGGTCACGAGCTTCACGGCGCGCAGCCGTTCGAGGTGGACATCACCGAGGGGTTCAAACCGGGCCAATCCAACGAACTGCTGATCGCGGTGCGGGACTGGCTGGCGTATTCGCCCAAGAACCTGGAGCGGGCCAAGCACGGCGAGCCGCTGGTCGTCCGGCAGGACCTGGTGGACCTGGCCACGTACATGTCCACGGACATGATCGGAATCGGCAAGCCCCTGTGGTTGGAGGCCCGGCCGGCGGTGTCTGTGGACGACGTGTTCATCGTCACCAGCGTGCGGTACAAGACGATGGGGCTGAAGTACCGGCTGATCAACAAGTCCACGGACATGCAGTATGTCTCGGTCGTGCCCAAGGTCATGGACGCCGGCAGCGAGATCAAACTATTCGAGCCCAAGGGCGTGACGGTCCAGGCCGGCCGCACGGCGGAGGTGTCGTTCGAGGCGCCCTGGAAAAACGCCCGGTACTGGTTCCCGGAAGACCCGCACCTGTACTGCCTGGAGACGAAGGTCCAACCGGCCAAGGGGGATGCCGACGTTCACCAGGTGCGATTCGGGTTCCGCGAAATCTGGGCCGACGGATATTCCTGGCTGCTCAACGGCGTGCGGGTGAAGTTCCGCGGCTCGTACACGAATTCCGGCAACGACTGCGATTTCTACCCCGGCCATCCGTTCTGGACGATCTGGGAACCGGAAAAACGGCTGGAGGCCTATTATTCCAGCCAGACCGAGCAGGTCAAGAACTGGGGCCTGGAGGTTTCCCGCACGGCTTTCGACGACACCTGCGACATGGCCGACGAGGTCGGCCTGATGAATAAGAAGCAGACCGAGTACGCGGGCTTCTGCCAGCCGTCGTTCACGTTCGACAACCGGTTCTGGCAGGGCGGGCTGGAAACCAACCTTCGCTCGATGAACGTCGCCAAGAACCATCCGTCGGTGGTCTACTGGGAGGCCGGGAACGAGACCATGTGGATGCACATCTACCTGGGCGAGGTTCCCAAGGCGTTCACCAGCCATTGGCAGCTCAAGATCGCCCAGGCGATGCACGACTTCGACATGATGAAGCGCCCCATCGACTGGGACGCGGACAGCGACCTGTTCGGAAAGTGGGAGTCCTGCTCGCTGCACTATCCGCGCGAAATAGGCATCTACCCGGACGTTCCCAACAGCGTCTGGTGGACCCCGTGGGACGGAAAGACCCCCGCGCAGGATTACATGTTCGGGCCGATCGTCCTGGGCAAGAAGCCCGTCAACGTGGGCGAATCGTTCTGGCTGACCCCCAACCTGCCCTACGAACCGACGATCCTCGCCGGCGACGAGGCCTACAACGGCCGCGACCACGAGTACAAGGCCTGGGGGGACATCACGCGGTACTTCATCAACGGTTATCGCGACGCCGAGTTCACCTACATGGACACGCAACCGCTGCTGCCGCCGCACGACTTCGCGGCCTTCCGCCCGCAGGTGCTCGTGTTCAAGCAGGAGACGGCCTCGTTCTACGGCGGCACGGAGCTGACGCGCGACGTGAACATTCATAATGACATTCACCAGACGGCCGACCTCACGGTTCGCTGGAGCCTGACGGCCGACGACGGCAGGGAGATGATCGCAGCGCGAACCCGGAACTTCCGGATGGCGCCGGGGGACCTGAGACGGTTCCCGATCGACCTGCGTCTGCCGCGGGTGAACGGTTCGGTCGGAGCAACTTGGAAGGTCGAACTGCTGGACGGTGCGAAAGTGCTGCACACCGAAGAGCGGCATTGGAAGATTGATCCCTCGCCGTCGATCCATTCTTCCGCCTGGGGCGCGCCGGGGCTGTTCGACCCGGTCGGCCTGACCGCCGCGTCGCTGGACAAGATCGGCCTGAAGTACGCGCGGGTGACGGACCTGACCAAGATCGCCGGCAAAGGGCTGATCGTCGGCAGGGACGCGTTCAAGCAGCCGATTCAGGGGGCCTGGCGTGAGGCGCTCACGTCCTACGTCCGCAACGGCGGCAAGGTGCTGGTGCTCGCGCAGAGCGAGACGGTGGACTTCCTGCCGATCAACCTGCAACTGGCCAAGGGCAAGAAAACGACCATCGCGTTCGTTCGCGCGGGCGACCACCCGGTGATGCGAGGACTCGGCGACGAGGACGTGCGATGGTGGGCCGACGACCATAACGTTTCCGAGGGAAGCTGGCAAAAGCCCACCAAGGGCCGCTGGCTGCCGCTGGTGGACATGGGAACCGACGACGGAATGACCCAGGCCCCGCTGATGGAAGTCTACGAGGGCAAGGGCGGCTTCCTGCTCTGCCAGATGCCCGTGACCCAGAAGGCCCTGACGGCCCCGCCGGCGGGTCGAATGCTCCAGAACATGCTCAACTACCTGGCCTCGCCCGCTTGCTTCCGCACGGCTGGGCGCACGGCGCTGCTGGCCGGGTTGCAAAGCCCGCTGCGGGCGGCCCTGGCCGACAATCACCTGGAATTCACGGACCTGACGGGCAAGGCCGGCGAGCTGGCCCCAGGCAAATTCGAGGTGGCCATTGTGGACGTGGCGACCGCGCTGGACGACGCGTCGTCCGCGGCGATCCGCGCGTTCGCCCAGTCCGGCGGGCACGTGCTGCTGCACCTGGGCTCGCCCCAAAAACAGCCGATACTGGAAAAACTGCTGGGCGTGCGGCTGCGGTTCTCGGGCTTGGACAAGGAGCCGCAGGACATTCAGAACCACGTGGTGAAAACCACCGACTCCGGCCTGATGGCCGGGATTTCCAACCACGAGCTATGGTGGATCGGGCCCAATTACCTGACCATGCTTCGCCGCGAGGGCAACGGTTCGTCCATGTACTACACCGGTTGCCCGGCCAACGAGCGCGTCGCCGATTACTTCTGTTGCCCCGCCGACGAAAGTAGCACGGGCGTCCCGCCCGTGAGTAGCATGGGCGTCTCGCCCATGAGTCGCACGGGCGTCTCGCCCGTGTCTTCTTCTGTTTCTTCTTCTGTTTCTTCTTTGGCGCAAGAACGGCAACAGCAACAGCAAAGACACGGGCAGGATGCCCGTGATACTCATGGGCAAGATGCCCAT
>CAZYDC010000468.1:0-2814 GCA_964646065.1 uncultured Planctomycetaceae bacterium
TGGGTTCCCCGGCCGCCTGCTTTTGCTCCTGCTGGCGGGCGAGTTTGCGAATGGCCACCTGGTCGCCACTAGCCGCCTCGCGAGCTGTCACGGCGGCGGTTTCGTTCAACTCCTGCATCGCCGCGGCGGTGGCCGATAGGATCGCGGCGGAAACGGACGAGGCGCTGGCAACTGGAGTAACGGACATAAAATCACGCACCTTTCGCGTAAACGGACCACTGAACACTTTCATGATCGTTACGTGTAAGGATAACTTTAGTGGATAATTTTGTTTGAGGGAATTTTTGTTTGGGAGTGTTTGTCGCCGCATGTCCGATTCAGCCGACTTCCCCTCACAGCCTCTAACAAGATGAATCGTGGCAGAGAACGCAGATGGAGCAAGAATAGACGCGTTAAATGGTTCTATTCTTTGCGATCTCTGCGTGCCCTGCGGTGAGTTCTTTCTACTTCCGCGACGGGAATTTCTCCCCGGTGATTTCTTGCATGTGTTGGGGGATATCGCGGGACCTCATCGCCGGCGGCAGCGGGGCGATGGTGGACATGATGAACGTCGTGCTGTTGGTGCGATTCAGGCTGCCGTGCGTCGAGGCGACCTTTGCGAACGCGGCGAGCGTTGCCGAGCCCGAGAAGTATTTGTTCTCCAGCGATACGATCACGTCGGCGGGGTCCTGCACCAGGTCGAAGTGCGCCCGCCAGAGCCGCTGCGGGGCGCTGGGGTATTCGTGCATCAGCGTGGCCGGGAACAGGTCGTCCTCGCTGTAGAATCCATCTTTGTCCGGGGTCAAACTCGCGAGAATGCCCTTGAGCTTCAGCGGGTCGCCCTGCGAGGGCTCATAGGAATACCCGCTCTTCCAGCGGCGGATCGTCGCCTTCTGGCCGTCCTTGCCCAGCACGATCACGCTTTGGCCCTGCGCGTAACTGGCCAGCTCGACCCCGTTGGCCTGGATCAGGTCCGCGGCCAACTCCTTGCGATGGGTGGTGGAAAAGCTCGCGTAGGTTTCCAGGCCGAACCGGATGTACGACACGTCGCGGGGATTCTTGAGCTTGTCCGTCAGGTTCCATCCGCGCCGCGTGAGGAAACCCTCCAGCGGTATCCGCGTGCCGGGCGTGTAGCTGTGGCCGTGGTCGGCGAACATCGTGATGCTGATCTGGCCGCGCGTCTCCCAATAAATCTGGTGGATCAGTTGATCGACCCGCCCCAGACACCACCTTTGGCCGGCGGCGCCTTCCTTGGTGCTCGCCCCGGCGGAACTTACGAAATAGGCGATCATCTCGTGGGTCTCGTGCCCGTCGAAGACCTTTTTTGCGTCATTGATTTCCTTGTCGAATATGGGCCGCGGCCAAATGTACGAAGGCCCGTCCAAAGAAATGCTCGCCCGGTATTGCAGGAGTTGAGTGTAGGGCTCGTCGGCGCCCTTGAGGTAAGCGCCGGTCCCGCCGACCTCGCGGCCTTGACTGTGGGAGTAGTACTCGGCCTCGAAACCCTCGCACGGCACGTACCCCAGCGCGTCTTCCAGGGACGTGTCGGTCATGGTGGGGTAGGGCGAGATCACGCGCGAGGGCGGGTAGAACAGCCGCAGCCCGCCGTGGTCGTAGTAATCCTTCACCACGTCATAGCCGAACCCGTCCAGGATGATAACCAGGTGGCGGAGGTTCTTCTTGTTCAGCGTGTCCAGATCGACGTACTGCATCGACCTGACCTGGCCGGCCGAATTGTATCCCAGGCGATTGACTCGCCCGTTGGCGTCGGTGAACAGGTAGAAATCGGCGGCGCCGTGGCCGCTCGCGTCGTACGCGGCGAACGCGCCGGCAGCCTTGGCGCTGGGCGCCATCGACTCCGCCGGGAAGTGCATCGGTTTCTGGCATCCCGACAAACAACCGAACAACATCGCCAGGGCAACAACCAACTCGCGCGATTTCATAGTTAATCTCTTTCCAAAATCGACTTTCCTGTTAACCTATAGCGACCATGAAAGCGATACTATACCAACTTAAGCCGCTCGGGTGGGCGCTATCGAAGTTGCTTTCCCCTTTTTGGCCGAAAGTCGTCCTCGGCCGCATGGGCGGGCTTTCGCTCGCGGAAGTCGCCGTGCCGGAGTTGCCCGGCGATGACTGGGTGCGTCTGCGAACGCGCTTGGGCGGCATCTGCGGGACGGACTTGTCCATCCTGGCCCAGAAGCAGCCGCCCGATTCGATCCTCCAGGCGTTCAGTTCCATGCCGATGGTTCTGGGCCACGAAAACGTCGCCGTGGTGGACCACGTCGGCCCGGCGGTGGATCATAGCTGGGTCGGCCGCAGGGTGTGCGTCGAACCGACGCTGTCGTGCATCCCGCGAGGGATCGACCCCCTGTGCCATTGCTGCCAGGCCGGACAGTTCGGCGCCTGCGAAAATTTCGGCGCCGCCGGGGCCGGACGATACAAGCTGCCCGCCGGAACGAGCATCGGGTACAACGCCCGCACCGGCGGATCGATGGGCGAGTTCTTCGTCGCCCACGTCAGCCAGCTCGTGCCGCTGGACGAGCGGATTTCCGACGAGTTGGCCGTGCTGACCGATCCGCTGGCATGCAGCCTGCACGCGGTGTTGCGGGCCGACCTGTTCGCGGCGAGGCAGGTGTTGGTGTACGGCGCGGGCGTGCTGGGGTTGGGAGCGGTCGCGGCCCTGCGGGCCGTGGGCTATACCGGGCGAATCGACGCACTGGACCGCTCGGCCCACCTGGGCGAACTGGCCCGCTCGCTGGGCGCCGACGAATTCATCCGCCCCGCCAGAAAGCCCGCCGACCGGTTCGAGGATATCGCCCACCGCACCGGCGGAGC
>CAZYDC010000468.1:2914-4303 GCA_964646065.1 uncultured Planctomycetaceae bacterium
CCGCCAGAAAGCCCGCCGACCGGTTCGAGGATATCGCCCACCGCACCGGCGGAGCGGTGCAGCGCGTGCGATTCGGCAACCTTATGATGACCGGCGGATACGACGTGACTTTCGATTGCGTGGGCGCGTCGCAGACCGTCGAGGAGTGTCTGAAGTGGACCACCGCGCGCGGCCAGATGGTCATGGTAGGCACCGGGCACGGCGGCGGAGTGGACCTGACCCCGATATGGTTCCGCGAACTGAGCGTTCACGGCGCGTACGGCCGGCAGGTGGAGGACTTCCAGGGCCGGAAGATCGGCACGTACCAACTGGTGCATGAACTGATGCTGGCGGGCAAACTGAACGTCCGGCCGATGCTGACCAACACCTTCCGCATCGAGCAATACCTCCACGCGATGGAAACCGCGATGTGGAAGGGAAAACGCAAGGCGATTAAGGTGGCGTTTGATTTTCGGTAGGCAAGGGATTATGAGATGAAAAAAAGGCGAAAAGGGCAATTTTGCAACAGGCTGTTGCAAAATTGCCTTGAGGATCAATCGTCCAGCAGGTTGCTGGACAATTGCATGGCGGGTGCAAGACTTTTTGGTAGACGGCCGCATAATTGTCGCACAGGGTGTGCGACAAACAGGAAACCGAATGGAAAGGACGAGTTCACATGGATGCATTTGAAGACATTGTCGGATTGTTGCTTGAGCAGCAAGGTTATTGGGTTCGGGGTTCATTCAAGGTGGAACTAACCAAAGCTGAAAAGAGACTAATTGGAAAGTTCTCATCCCCAAGATGGGAGATTGACCTGGTTGCCTACAAGCCAAAAACGGATTTGATTCTCGCGGTAGAGTGCAAGTCATTCTTCGACTCACCGGGTGTCCGTGCGGATGCTCTTGTCGGCAAGGACCAAGATGGAGCCAAGCGATACAAGCTCTTTAACGAGAAGCGACTACGGGAAGTGGTGTTCAAACGCATGGTGGCACAGTTGGCCGAGATGGGCGCTTGCAGTCCGTCCGCGAAGGTTCAGTTGTGCTTGGCTGCCGGAAAGATTGCCGGCAAACAAGATCACGCAAAGCTCATAGAGCACTTTGCCAAGAAAGGGTGGTTGCTATTTGACCGGGATTGGTATCAGAGCAGGCTCAAGGAAGCAGCAAAAGCTCCGTATGAGAACAGCGTTGCTGTCGTTGTAACCAAGATGCTACGTGATCCACAATATTCGGTCTAACGGTCCAACTATTCGGAAATTCCGAATAGTTCAAATGGTACACGAATTTCAGGTGATTTGCAGGTAATATCTATAGGTTCAGAGCAAAAGGATTGGTCATTATCACTGCAACGAAACTTGGCCAGGAGAATCGGCAAGACATAGTTCTTAGGCCCCGGATGGGGCCAAAGATTTGT
>CAZYDC010000469.1:0-4303 GCA_964646065.1 uncultured Planctomycetaceae bacterium
GGAGCGGAAGCACCAAGCCGAGATCGAGGCCTTGCTGAGCCACTTTTACGGCCCGCGATCCGAACGATTCAATGCTGCTCGCCCAGAAAGCTCCATCTGTGCAGGAAATAGCCAGTATTGGGACGACGGGTAACGGCCCAGCCGATTGTTCAGGCACCTTGTTGGATGATAGGCGGCGAACCCGGCGTTGCTGCTCTGGGCCTGCGACGCTGTGCTCAGGCGTTTACGGCAACGGGACTTTCCGGTTGGCTTAATAGAATTTTCAGGTCGTACCACGGATTATGATTCTGCCGTCTTCACCTCGGTCATCAGGTACTGGTGTTTATACTGTTCGTTGCGACCTTTTCGGCGCGCGATCTTTTCCCGCTCGGCCTGTTCCATAGTGCCGTCGGCCAGCAGGAGCGGCTGAATTCCCCCAATGCGGCCGCTCTTTCGCTTGGACTGGTATTCCACATTCAGATCGCACAGCGCCTGGTCCATTCGCTCGGCCAGGGCGGTCGGGTTCAGGCCGTCCGGTTTTTCCATGCGCAGCTCGTAATAGGGTGTCTTGGCGAACCTGCCCTGGAGCACGAACCGCTGGAGCGTTATGTCCGACTGCGCACATGCTTGGCGCATCGCCTCGACCACCTGGTGCTCGGTAATCTTCTCGCCGGTGATGTTGGCGGTATGCAGCCCGCGTGAGAGGAACTCAAACACAGGGGACTGGCCAAACCGCGCTGTGACCCGGATGCGGTCGTCCAGACTGTAGCGCCACAGTCCGGCCCAATTGGACAGCACCAGGAAATACTCCGCCCCGACCTCCAACTCGTGCGCCCTCAGTGTCGGCGGATTCGCCTTGCCGTACTCGCCGGCGGGGATGAACTCCAGGAAGTTGGAGAGAATTTCGGCCACGCCCGCTGGCGTGCCGTCTTCCATCGGCACGGAGAACCGTCCCTCGCTGGCCAGCAGGCCGATGTCGCGGATCGGCACATCGCCGAACAATTCCCTTAGTCTGCCCAGGTATAAGCCGACGGTTCCGCCGGTCCAGTTGGCCAGGACTGCCGGTTTCCAGAAATGCCGCGGCAGCAGCATTCCGTCGCGGCGTATGCACTCCTCCAATCGCCGGGCCAGCGTTCGATTAGGGCGGAACGCGGGCAGGCGCGATGCGACCTCCGGAGGCATGTGGCCCGGAGGGGTTACCGTACCGTCGGCAATGTCTCGCAGCAGCCGCTCGACGTGCTGCTGGCCCGTCTCAATGAGCTTAATTGTGCTGGATGGGTTGGCGGTGGTAATTACGCCGATGTCCTGCTCGATCCCACACCGCAGGATGACATAGAACCTTGCCGTCACATCGCGGATCTCGGTCACCGCCAAGGGGACGACGTACATGCGGCGGACGATCCGCTTCTGCGTGGCGGCCATAAGCCCGCTGATCGCCCCGCAGGGCAGGCCCGTCGGGCTCAATGACTCGCACATCGAGGACGAAATCTGCAGGATCGGCCGCAACCAGCCCTCAGGGTGGTCACAAAGCATCTTCACTCCGAAGAGGTTCCATCCGCGGCGGATCTCGGCCAGAAAACGCGGCGTGACGGGGATAAACTTGGGGCTGCCCGTCGTGCCGGAGGTCTGCGAGAACATCATCACCGGTTCGCCCGGAGGCAACAACACCGTCGTCTGCCCTTGGAGCACGCGCTGCATGTAAGGCCGCAGCACTTCGTAGTCGCCCACCGGGACGCGGGCGACGAATTCGGCGTACGTGCGGATCTTGTCAAAGCCGTGATCGCGACCGAAGTCCGTCTGGGCATGTTGGGCCAGCAACTTGTGCAGCAGTTCCTCCTGCACCTTGGAGGTCCGCTGGTGTGCGTCCAGGAACTGCCCCAACTGGCGTGATGTATGCCAACCCACTAGGTGGGCGATGGAGCGAAAGAGTGCTTGGGATATAACCATAAGTTGGACTCCTAAGCCACGGCAGCCTTCGTTGGCGCGACAATCTGGGGTTCATACACATTTTCGTCCGCCAAGTGGCGGCGGAAGAAGGCGATTGTTCGTAAAGCATACTGATCGGGCTGGACCCTCACAGCCTGGTTGTGTTTGGCGCCATCGACGATCCACAGATACTTTGGTTCAGGCGCCTCGGCGTACAGTTGCCGGGCATGATCCTCACGGATATAGCTGTCTCTCCGTCCGTGGATGAACAGGATGGGCATCTGTTTCATGTCCCGCAACGCCTGTCGAACGGAGGGGAACTTTCGCCCGAGTTTGTGTTGCGCGAAGCACATCATCACCCACATCAGGGAGTACCAGAACGCGTCGGGATGGTTTTCGTAGACCAGCTTAACGCGGGCGAAAATGTAGGCCCACCGTTTCATCAGCGCCGCCACCGTGGTGCGCGTGCTGAACGCACCGTCGCAGACGATGGCCTTGATGTTGGGGTTTTTGGCCGCCGCCAGCAGGGCCGCTCCCCCTCCACGGCTGATGCCGAAGACACCGATCCGGGGGCTGCGCCCTTGAGAAACAAGCTGATTCTGGAGATAGGCGCACGCGCCCAGCACATCGTCCAGTTCCTTATCGCTGGGCCACTGTAGCGGGCGATAGTTTCCACCCGCGTTGCTCTGACCGTGCCCGCGGAAGTCAAACGTGAATACGTCAAAGTTCGCCTCGATCAGCGGCCATGTGTACCTGGCGCAACTGTACATGTCGCTGCCGTACTCGTGGCAAAACAGCACCGTGCCCTTGCAGGCGGATCGATTGGGCGTGTTCAGGTGCATACCGCGAAGGCTGGTGCCGTCGAAACTGCGGAAATGCACCACCTCCCCGTGTACCGGCTGGAAGTCCAGCGGTCCCATCGACAGAGGCGGTGGGGTGTCCACAAAGATGTTCAAGGAAATGCGGACGTACTTGGCCATCAGCAGAACCAGGAACACCAGGAGACTCAGGCAAGTCAGCGCAATGGCATACGCGGCCCATGGAAAGGACCATTGACCCAACACCTGCAATGTCGGCAGCGAAATCATCGTCCATCCTTAATGCGTGCGAATCCTCGCGGCCTGCTACCTTACAACCAAAGATTTTCTTCCAGATTACCGCCAGCCTCCGGGGTGGAAGCGGTAGCCGTCCGGACCATGTTCCCAACGGTGCGGTTCCCAACGGGCGCCTGGATGAGGCGGACGGCCCCAATGGCCGCCGACCCAGACATAGCCGTGCTCGTGATAGGACCAGTACCCGCCAACCCAAACCACGCCCACCTCGGGCGGGTGGCCAATCACCTCTACTTTCGCTGGCGGCGGGGCTTCATGCACGATCACGACCTCCTGTTGCACCGCAGGCTCATGCTCTACGATTACTTCGTGCGGCGGAGGAGACTCTTCCCGAACCACGACCACTTTTTCACGGTGGTGGTGATGGCAACCCGCCAACGCCAACGCTCCCACAACTGCCAGACCCATCCCTACAATCGATTTTGCTTTCATATTTACTCCTTGTTTTGACTTTTACCAATCAGCGATATTTGGACGCAAGCAAAAAACGTGCCAAGAAGCTTGATGACATCTTGCTAGATTCCTAAGTCTAGTTATCACAATATCATGTATGCTTTACCTCATTGATGGTCGCTCGGAGGCTTACTTCGATATGATTGCCATTTCTGGCAGGATTAGTGTTTTGCACTCTTGTTTGGCGCGTTTTTCAAGATTGTGTGTAGAGCGACCTTCACGAAGGGAGTACCCCCCATGACGCGTGAACACGCCCTGAGGCCGAGGGGCGCGCGAGTGTGCGATGACTGCCATGTGAGCCAAAAGGTACTTCGCCAGCCTCTCGTGCGATACACCCCAACGGGACCAGTAGCGATATTCAGTAATCTTTCTTTCCCGAAAAAAGAGTCTGCGGCGTGTGGCCATGATGTGGTTAATGGCTTGACATATCAATAGGTTACGACACGCAGGGCTATGTGGGTAGACCTCCACGGATGCTGTGTGTGCCCGGCGCAGGGTCTCGGCAACCTCCCGGAGACGATTTGGACCAAAATCACCTACGGGCGGACTCAGGGCCGGCTCCCCGTGGGTTGCCGACCTGCTGGATATCCGCGCAGCCGGTCACGCAGGAGCCGTCGGGCGCCGTGGGAGTATTGCCTCTGGGCGGTTGAAACGGTGCCCCGAGATGTGCGCCTATACGCCGAAGGGCCATAGGCGCACCATAGGCGCAAAATCGCCCGCACATGCCTCCGCAACGCCCCAACCCGGCGAGATGGGGTCTTCCAAGGCCGCCAAACGTGCCCGGTGCGCCTATGCCGCGCCTATGGGTGCGCCTATCGCTGCGCCTATGAATT
>CAZYDC010000470.1:0-4281 GCA_964646065.1 uncultured Planctomycetaceae bacterium
CGAGGCGCTGGTGGCCATCGACGTCAACAGCGGGCGCTTCCGCGAGCACTCCGACGCCGAGACGACGGCCACCAAGATCAACATGGAAGCCGCCCGGCAGATCGCCCGCCAGCTTCGCCTTCGCGACCTGGGGGGCGTGGTGATCGTGGACTTCATCGACATGCGCGAGGAACGCAACCGCCGCGCCGTCGAGAAAGTGCTGCGCGACGAGATGCGCAACGACCGCGCCAAGGCCAAGGTCCTCAAGATCAGCAATTTCGGCATCGTGGAAATGACCCGCCAGCGCGTCCGCCCCAGCCTCAAGCAGAGCATCTTCCGCACCTGCCCCCATTGCGAGGGAACGGCGCTGATCAAGAACGAGGAGTCCCAGGCCCTGCTGGTCATGCGGAACCTCCAGCGGGCCTGCTCCAACGAGCTGGTCGCGCAGATCGAGGTCACCGTCACGCCCTCGGTCGAGCACCACCTGTCCAACTTCGAGCGCAAGCGGATCAGCGACCTGGAGACGCAGTTCGGAAAGAAGATCATCATCAAGTCCGACCCGGCTCTGTCGGGCAGCGAAGTGAAGATCAACTGCGTCAATTCCCGTTCCAGCGTGGTGGCCTGGGAGCAGCCGCCCAAACCGGGCCCGGCCCACGCGGCCAATCCCCCGACGGTGAGCCTGGACCAGGTCGTCCCGCCTTCGCCATCCAAGCTGCTGCCGGACGACGAGGATATTTCCGACGACTTCATCGACGAAGAGGAGGAGCAGCAGACCGCGGCGCCGCAGGCGCCCGTGGCCGCTCCCGCGCCTGGCCCGCGCGTTTCGCCTCCGCCGGCGACTCCGGCGGCCGCCCACGCGGCCACTGGGCCCGCCGTCCATGCGGTTCAGGTTCCCCAGCCGCCCGCACAACAAATCCCGCCAAAGGCTCCCCTCCCCACAGGGACCGGCGCTTTGCCGGCAGGCGCGCCGGCTTCGCCCGCGGCGCCGGGCGCACAGGCTCAGTCCGCCCTCGGCCCCGACGGAAAGAAACGCCGTCGAGGCCGCCGCGGCGGACGCAAACATCGCGCTCGCCGCGAGCGTCAGGCTCTGGCGCAGCAGCAGGGCTTGCCTCAAGGGGCCCCGGCCGCCCAAGGGGCCGCTCCCGCGCCCATCCGCCCGTTGGCCCCGGCGGCCACCGGAGCGGCGCCCATCGCGGCCTCGCCCGCGCCGGCGCCTGGCACGATGGAACCCCTGCCCCAGCCCGTGCCTTCCTACCAGCGAGACTCGCGCGGGCAGGCAGCCCCGCCGGAGCCCAGCGAAGAAGACGAGATTTCCGAGGCCCGCGAGATGGCCATCGAACAGCAGGACCAGGAAGAGGCCCAGCAGGAAGTCCAGGAGGAAGTTCAGGCCGATGTGCCGTCGGAAGTCGGCCAACCCTCCGAGCCGCCCCCGCAAGAGGAGCCGGCCCCAGCCCAAAGCCTGGCAGCCTCCGCCCAGCAGCCGGAAACTCCAGCCCAGGCCCAAGAAGCCGCACCGGAAGCTCCGGCCAAGCGGCGCCGGCACAGAGGCGGCAGAGGGCGCGGCAAGGGCAAAGGCAAGGGAACTCAGCAAGCCCCCTCGGAAGCCGGTACGCAGGCCTCCGAGAATGTGACCTCGGCCCAGAACGTTCAGGCCGCACAAACGGGCCAGACCAAGAATCGCTCGCAACCCCAGAAGCAGGTCCGGGCCGCGTCTCCCCCGCCGCCGGCCTCCACGGTCGAACCGGTTCCCTCCGCCCCGCCAAAGGCGGATCAGGTTCCCCCGCCGTCGCCGGAAACCGCCGCGCCCGCGGCGCCCGCCGCGGGGCGAAAGACCCGAGTGCGGCCTAAGAAGGCCAGCCACCGCCAGGACAAGGAATACTACGAAGAAACCCTCCGCCGCCAGAAGGAAGCCGTCACCAAGCCCAAGGACGCGATCCCGGACGAAGAGGAAGAGGATTTCAGCACCGAATAGAGTATAAGGGTGGCATGGCGACGCTGTTTGTCGCCATGTCTTGGGTTTGCGGACACCACATGGCGACAAACAGCGTCGCCATGCCACCCTTGTGGATTTGTTCGTGGTTTACAAAGCGTGCGCAGGAGTTGTCGTGGGAATCGTGAAGAGCCATTCGAGACAGATCGCCATCGGCGTGGTGTCCTTTTCTCTGCTGGCGGTCGGGGTCGTGGATTACTTCACACCGCAGGAGTTATCCTTTTCCTTCTTCTACCTGGTGTCGGTGGCCATTTCCGTCATCCTGCTGGGCAGGCTGGCCGGGGTTCTCTGTAGTTTCGGCGCCAGTGGAATTGCCGTTCTGGAACACTTGGGCGAGCACCTCCCGACGAACATCGCTCTGTGGAACTCGGGAATGAGGCTGGCGACGCTCCTGTTGGCCACCTTCATACTGGACCAATGGTGGAGGAACCGCCAGGAAGGATACACTCCCAAAGAGGCCCCGAGGCCGCAACCCGCCGGCGTCGCCGAAACGCTCGTAAGAATGTTCGGCACCGTCGGCCTGGTCTATGTCCCGTTCATGGCCATCGTCGTCGCGGAGTACTATTTGAAGGCCCATATCCGTCCGGAGATCTCGCTCTCCTTCTTCTACCTCCTGCCTCTGATGGCCGCCGTCGCGCTCAGAGGCCGCGGGGGCGGGGTCATCTATTCCATCTTCGTCAGCACGGCGTTCCTGATGGTTCAACACTACATTCGCCACTACTCCTGGGGCACCAGTTTCTGGAACGCCTCCATGAGGCTGGCCGTCCTGCTGACCATCGCCCAGGCCCTCTTGAGCGCCACCAACGCCAAGCCCAGACAACCGGACGCGGCGTAGTGTTTTCAAGCTGATGCTGTCTCATCCAGCGCGATCCAATTCCTAAAACTCGAAATTCGAAGCACGAAATACGAAACAAATTAAAAACCCAAAGCGGCAAATTCAAAACTACAGATCACGCTTGTCTTGCCGTTCCGCTTGCGGATTAGCATCCGTTTCCTTTCTTCCCCGTGAACAACACAGAGGCTAACCCGCATGCTGAACAGCTCCAAGCGCGTTCTTCGTTTGCTGTTTTCCGTATTTGAATTTGGTGCTTGTTTCGTGTTTCGTGCTTCGAGTTTCGGATTTTGACCTGGAAATAAGTCTGCCTATTTTCGTCGCACTACACTACGTTTTGACGGGGTTCGACAGCGGATACTCGCCGTGTTGACGGATCGTCTCCTGGACCGCCTCGATGTGTTCCTTCGGGAAGGGCATGCCCTGGTCGGGTCCGCAAAAGTAGCCGCCGTCCCTGCCGAGTTGCCACAGCCGCCCGCGGACTTCTCGAACGATTCTTTCGACCGGCCCGGCCATGATGACGGCCGTGCTCACGCCGCCCTGCAAGGCCATCCGCCCCGCCGTCGCCGCTCGAAGCTTGTCCAGGTCGTTGGCGGTCGCCTGCGCGGGGTTGAGCACGTCAATCCCCAGCCGCAGGAACACGTCGATGACCGACTGGACGTTCCCGCAGGAATGAAAGCTGATGACCACCCCGCGGCCGCGATAGAGTTCCGTCAGCCGCCGGTACTCGGGCACGAGGAATTCCTCGACGATGCGCGGCCCCAGGAGGGGCCCGGCCTGCGTGCCCAGGTCGTCGCCCAGCGAGGCCACCTCGATCCCCAGCGAAAGGTACTTCTTCGCCATGGCCAGTTGGAAGTCCATGATGCGGTGGAGGATTTCCCGGGCGTACTGCGGCTCGGTGAAGAAATACTCCATCATGTTTTCCATGCCCACCAGCATGTAGGACTTCTCCCACAGCGTGTCGCGGTGGCTGCCTTCGAGAAAGACGTCCCCGCCGCCGAACTGGCGGCGCAGGCGGAAAATCTTCCCGCAGATTCGCTCGTCGTCGGGGTCCGGCCAGCGGTAGGTCCGCAAGGCGGCGATCCGGGCCAGCGGATTTCCGCGCGGGAACCCCATCACGCCCTCATGCTCCTTGTGCCAGACCGTGCCCCAGATGTCCGTCCACCGGGACCCCACCGGGCAGTCGTGCCCCCCGCCGACGTAGCCTTCGTGGTGGCAGCCGTTGTAGCACAAACCGTACGTCGGCAGGCCGGACACGACGCGCTGGGGCTTGTCGAACCGAAGGATCCGAAGAGCGTTTTCTTTTTCGGTCATGGCGAAAGTCTATGGGGCGGCGGGCACAACCGTCAAGCCTTCGGCCGATAAAGGGTGCGTTCCGGTTTTCCGCGTATGCAGTTTGACCTCAAATCGCGATAGGGTGCCCCACTGCGCCGGCAAGCAAGCCCGCCAACTATTCCTCGAGAACGATGGCGGGCAAGCT
>CAZYDC010000471.1:0-4273 GCA_964646065.1 uncultured Planctomycetaceae bacterium
TCAGGGCGCAACCGGAGATGACGCCCATGGTGGGGGAGAGGAGTTTGCTGGCCACCAGGTAGCCGCCGCCGCCGGTGGGGAACACCTCGATGATCTGCGAGTAACTGTAGCTGATGACCAGCACGGTGATGGCCGTGCCGATGGCCACGAAGATTCCCAGGCTCATGTGGTGCTGAAGGACCTGGAAGGCCTCCTCCGGCCCGTAGCAGGAGCTGGACAGCCCGTCGGCGCCCAGGCCGACCCACGCGAAAAACGCGATCAGGGAAAGCTGATGGAAGACGGACTTGTCCGTCGGGCTTCGCGCGCCTCCGAGAACCAGTCTCTTGATCCAGCCAAACTGACTTTTGTCCGTCATTAGTAAGGTGAATATCCTACAGTAATCCGTGCCGGTTTTCCAGCCTGAACCGGCCATGTTCGTAGTGCGCCCGTAAGGGCGTTCTTAAGAACCGCCTTACGGCGGCACTACGAACTGGGAATTATCATCTTGACCCTTTGCCCCGGTTCCCCGTAAGATGGTTCAAAACCGGGCGCTAACTTCTTGAGCGTCGGCGAGGCAGGACACGATGGATTGGGCTGGTTTCGGACAAACCGTTTTCATGACGGTCTACACCATCATGCTGATCGTGGTGTCGGTGTACGGCATACATCGATACGGGATCGTGTTCCTTTACTATCGTCACCGCAAGAATACCCCCCGGATGGCCGGGAAATATGAAGACCTGCCCCGGGTCACCGTCCAACTGCCGATGTTCAACGAACGGTCCGTCGCCCGGCGGATCATCGAAAAGGCCTGTGAGATCGACTACCCCAAGGACAAGATGCAGATCCAGGTCCTGGACGACAGCACGGACAGCACAGTGCAGATCGCCCAGGAGGCCGTGCGGGAGGCCAAGAGCAAGGGGTTCGACGTCGAATACATTCATCGCGAGGACCGCACGGGTTACAAGGCCGGCGCGCTGGCCAACGGCATGACGGTCGCCACGGGCGAGTTCATCACCATTTTCGACGCCGATTTCGTGCCCGACCCGACGATCCTGCGGCGGTCCATCAACTATTTCACCGACCCGACGATCTGCGTGGTGCAGACCCGATGGGACCATCTGAACCGCAACGACAGCCTGCTGACGCGTTCGCAGGCGATTCTGCTGGACGGGCATTTCGCGATCGAGCACGTGGCCCGCAACCGCAGCGAGCGGTTCATGAGCTTCAACGGCACGGCCGGGACGTGGCGCCGTGCGGCCATTGACGACGCGGGCGGCTGGCAGCACGACACGCTGACCGAGGACCTGGACTTGTCCTACCGCGCTCAGCTTCGCGGCTGGCGGTTCGTGTTTTTACCGGACCTGACGGCCCCGGCGGAGTTGCCGCCGGAGATGAACGCCTTCAAGGCCCAGCAGTTCCGCTGGACCAAGGGCGGCGCGCAGACGGCCTTCAAGCTGCTGCCTCGGGTCATGCTTTCCAAGGCGCCGCTGAAGGTGAAGGTCGAGGCCTTCTTCCACCTGACCTGTTTCATGCTGCACATCTTCATGCTTGGGCTGGTGCTGATGCTGTTCCCGGCCATGTACGTCAAGTGCGCCTCGGGCGCCACCAGCAGCGTCTGGCAGGGCGTGTTCGATTTGAGCGTGTTCACGCTGGCGACGATGTCGGCCAGCATTTTCTACATCGCCAGCCAGTTGGAGTTGTTCGGAAACGGTTTTACCGCGATGAAATATTTCCCGGTGCTGATGGCGCTGGGGGTGGGCATGAGCGTATCGAACACCAAGGCGATCTTCGAGGCCATTCTGGGCAAGAAGAGCGAGTTCGTCCGCACGCCCAAGTACGGCGCGGAAGGCATCGTGACGGCCGACGAGGTTCCGTCCCATCGCAAGAGGAAACGGAATTATCTGCCGTACGTGGAATTCGTCCTGGGGTTGTACATGGTCGTTTGCGCGGTCTGGAGCGTGGTCGAATTCCGGGCCGCGCTGACCACGCCGTTCCTGGTGATCTTCGCCTTCGGATTTTTCTACGTGAGCATCATGAGCTTCCAGGCCCAACGCGAGGTTCAGTTGGCCGCCAAGGCGCAAGAAGTAACCGTGGACCGCAGGGCGTAGAGGTCTTTCTCTGGTGGCATGGCGACGCTGTTTGTCGCCATGTCTGGGAGATTTCACAGATTGCATGGGGGGTTGCAGAAATTGCATGGGGGACTGCACAGATTCCATGGCGGATTGCACAGATCGCATGGCGACAAACAACGTCGCCATGCCACCCTTAATCAGGAGTCGCAAATGTCAGTCAAGTTGTCGAGCAAGTCGAAACGCGGAACAAAGAAAAACGTCGAGATTGGGTCGGAGGGCGGGTTGTCGCCTCGAATGCTCAGCGCGATGCAGGCCGACTTCAACTCCAAGCCCGCGTACAAGGTCATGCAGAACGCCGTCACCCAGGTGAGCGTGAACAGCCTGGCCATCCGCCGGGACGTGGTTACCGAAGCCAACCATTCGCTCTCGGTCGCGCTGGACGAGTGGAGCGTTACCGACCAGAAGCAAAGCGGGCGGTGCTGGCTGTTCGCGGGGCTGAACCTCCTTCGCGCCGGCGCGATGAAAAAAATGAACCTCAAGGATTTCGAGTTCAGCCAGAACTACGTCCAGTTCTGGGACCAGTTCGAGAAGTCGAATTATTTCCTGGAGGCGATCCTCGACACGGCCGGCCTCGACGTGGGCGACCGCACGGTGGCGTTTCTGCTCCGCGATCCGGTGAATGACGGCGGGCAGTGGAACATGTTCGTCAACGTCGTCCGGAAGTACGGCCTGGTCCCCAAGGCGGCCATGCCGGAGTCGGAAAGCTCGTCGAGCACGGGCGCGATGCACCAGACGCTTGTGACCAAACTTCGGCAGGGGGCCAAGACGCTGCGCGACCTTCACGCCGCAGGCAAGAGCCTGGCGGAACTTCGCGAGGCCAAGCGGGAAATCCTGACGGTCATCCACCGCATCCTGTGCATTCACCTGGGCACTCCGCCCGAGCGGTTCGACTGGCAGTGGAAGGACAAGAAAAAGAAATTCCACCGGGTCTTGGGCCTGACGCCCCAACAGTTCGCCGCCAAGTACGTCTCGCTGCCCGTGGACAAGTTTGCCTGCCTGGTGAACGATCCTCGCCCCACAAGCCCGTATGGTCGCACCTTCACCGTGCAGTACCTGGGCAATGTCGTCGGCGGGGGGATCGTGCGGTACCTGAACGTCCCGATCGACCTGATAAAGAAGGTCACGATGCAGACGCTGCAAGCCGGCCATCCCGTGTGGTTCGGGTGCGACGTGGGCAAGCAGATGGATCGCGACCTGGGCCTGTGGGACGCGCGGCTGAAGGGTTACGAGGACATCTACGACACCAGCCTGGACCTGGACAAGGCGTCGCGACTGCTTTACGGGCACGCGTGCATGACGCACGCCATGCTGTTCACGGGCGTGGACATCGTCGGCGGCAAACCGCGGCGATGGCGCGTGGAGAACAGTTGGGGCGAAAAGGGCGGACAAAAAGGCTTCTACCTGATGAACGATTCATGGTTCGACGAGCACATGTTCGAGGTCGCCGTCGATCCCAAGCACCTTCCGGCCAAGCTGAGGCAGGCGCTGGGCCTCAAGCCCGTCGTCCTTCCGCCCTGGGACCCGATGGGCGCCCTGGCCGACTGAAAATAACGAACGTCGAATTTTGAACGTCCAACGTCCAACCTTGAACGGCAACCGCCGGTCTTGTTGAACGTTGGACGTTTGTTTCTCCGGCTCATTCGGATGTAGCGCACTTTTCGGGCGTGGTTCAAGTCAGGGTAACATTGGGTGTCAGCGCGAGGAAGGCCGTCCCGTTTGTAGTGACGCCGTAAGGCGTTTCTGGGAACGCCCTTACGGGCGCACTACAAACGAACTGGCCTGTGAGAAAGTGTTACCCGGATTTAAACCACGCCAAAAATAAAAATATTTATCACGGCTAGACACGGCTGGTCATAGAGTTATAACTGATGATATTTATTCAATAAATGTTTGTTGGACAACCGCCGAATTTATGGTATAATACACACCGTGGTCTTTGTAATGGACCACACGCGGGCTTGATAGAAGCTCGTGGATGCTATTTGACATCTGAATATGAGCAGCGGGAAGAAGAATTGACGATTGACGATTGAACAGCGAAGAGAAGAACTCGGTCTCGCGGCCGGGCTCACGTCAACCCGCAAGAAAGCAGCACGGCGAGATCGCATGGACGACCCCTCGGGGGTCATGGTCGGATTTCAGGATGAGAACTGTCTCTG
>CAZYDC010000472.1:0-4267 GCA_964646065.1 uncultured Planctomycetaceae bacterium
GATTGGGCCGGAGCGGTGGCCGGAGCGGTGGTGGGGTGGTCCAACTTGTCGCGCTGGGCCCCTGTCAGCACTCGCTCGCGGATGCTCTGGTGCAGTTCGTCGTAGATCTTGTCGGCCTCGACCTTGTTGTCCTTGACCTTGAGCAGCCGCCCCAGCGCGCGGTTGCAGATGTTGCGGGCGCGGAGCTGCTGGTCGTCTTCAAGCTTCAGGCTGACGAACGGCGTGATGACATTGTCGTACAGCAGGTAGCCCTCCCAGGCCGTGCGCTGCTTTTCGGTCAGAAGGGCCTCGATGCGGGCGTCGAATTTCTTCTCCATGTCCTTTCGCTGGGCGTGCATGTCGGCCAGCTTGGTCTTGAGCAGGGCGATGTTATCCTTGTCACGCTCCCTGTAGGCCGCGACCAGTTCGGCCTGGAGGCTCTTGATCTGCTCGCCGTTTTCCTTGTCCCAGGCCTGTACGTCGGCGGCGAACTTCTTGCACTCGGCGGCGATCTTCTTTTGCTGGACCTCGGGCATGTCGGTTTCCTTGGCCATGACCTGGTAGTAGGGCGGCAGGTCGATCTCCTCCTCGGCGGGCTCGGAGGCGGCGCTGGTGGCGGAATTCTGCGTGGTTGGGGCCGTCGCGACGGGCGCGGCCTTGGCGGCATTGGGGTCAACCCCGGGGGCCGGGACCAGGCCGATCGGCTTTGTGGTCGAATCGGCGGCCAGCACCAGGCAGGACGCGAAGGCCAAGGTCAGCAGCGCCGCGGTCAAGTTTCGTCGAGTCATTATTATCTCCGAACGGTTCTGAAGTTTTCCAGTTCTATGTCACTTGTCCGCAGAGGGGTGCCATGCCCAAGTCTGCGCGGGCATGTCCTTCCTGCTTCCACATGCCCGCGCAGACTTGGGCATGGCACCCTTCATCCATCGGCTCAGGGGCGACAGATCAGCAGAATGCAATCCGACGGTCCGAAATTCAGACGCACCAGCGGCGGGCGATTATGCAAAAAGACTCCCGGCCGGTTTGCCGGGAATGTACCCGCCCTGGTGGAAAAACCGCATCGCTTCCTGGGCCGAGGCGAAGACCTTGGTGGCCGTCTCGGTCACGAAGGGCGAGGGGGCGGCCTTGGGGCTCCAGATCACGAACACTTCCTTGGTCGCCTCGTGCGCGTGCTGCAACTCCCGCTCGACGCCGCTGGACAATGCCGGCGATCCGTTGACCTCCGGAATGAGCGAGACGATCATGTCCGACTGGTCGATGAGCTTGAAATCGCGGGCGTAGATTTGCCCGTCGATGTCGGCCAGGATGTCAAGCAGTTGCGAGATTTCCAGCGTGGCCTTCTCGCCCGGCGGGCCGACCTCGACGCTCCGGACGCCCGCGGCCGCCGACTCCAGCGCCAGCTTGCAGAGGAACTTTTCCTCCAGGTCGCCCGGGTCGAAGCAGGTGAAATACCGCTTGGCCTGGCGGCGGAAATCCTCGATCTGGGCGAGGGCCTGGGCCGAGCCCGGGCTCAGGTGGGTCATCGGGTAGCTGAGGTAAACTTTCTTCAGCGACGGCTGGAACATCAGCCGCGCCAGGGCGGCCGCGCCGGTGTCGTCGGCGCCGCGCGACATGATGTAGAAGCATCCGTGTCCGCGCACGATCTGCCCCAGCAACTCGGTGGCCAGCATCTCCTCCTCGCGCCAGACCATGAGGTCCTTGAGCGTGTGGTCGTTGTGTCCGTCGCGGGCCAGTCGGTAATGCACGCGGTCGACGTTGTCCACCAGCACCACGTAGAGGTCGGCGTCCAGGAGCTTCATCTGGTCGTAGTCGAAGGCGTAGAACAGTCCGTGGCTCCAGCGGAAGGTGGCGTGCGTGTTGACGATGACGTCGCGGCGGCCCTGGCACAAGGCCAGGACGTCCTTGAAGACGCTGCGTCGCAGGCCGTTGAGGCGCGAGAGCGGCAGGTCCAGGATTCGGCCGTCGCCCACGTCGGGCGCCTCGCGGTACATCATCGTGCCGATGTTGGCCACGGCGGGGTCCAAGCCCTCGGCCCGCGCCATCTCCACCACGCGATCAAGAAACGGTTTCTTGTCCAGCCCGACTTGTCCGGTCACTACCACTTTCATGCGGGCAATGTAGGGTTTGCGGGCCGGGAATGCAATTTGAAAGGCCAGGCGTTTGTGTCGCGGGCGTCCCGCCCGCGTGTGTCGCGGACATCCTGTCCGCGTGTGCCGCAGGCATCTTGCCTGCGTCTTGCTGCTGTTGTTTTGGTTGTGGTTGTCGTGCCAAGGAAGAAACAGCCGGAAACAGCGAAGACGCGGGCGAGACGCCCACGCCACACGCGGGCGAGACGCCCGCGTCACATAAGAAGCGGTCAGAACGATTGGTTCCTTCTTGGCGAGGCCGAGACGGTGACGGCGAATTGCTGGTTGCCGTCGGCCATCGTCAGGTGCGCGGTGACGCCGCGAGTGCAGGTCACGCCCTGGGAATCCAGGCCTTGCGTGGAGGTGATGGTGAACCCGGTGATCTGAACGTCGCCGGTGTTGTCCAGCAGCGGGCAAACGGTCACCACGCCGTTGACCGTCTGGCTCATGGTCAGGGCGCCGTTGGCGAAAACGTATTGGATGAGCGTCAGGCCTTGCGCGTTGGTTGGCGGGATGATCGAAATGGTTCCGGCGCCGGTCGTCACGGCGGCGGCGGTGCGGATGTCATGGGCCATGCGACCCATGACGGCGCGGGCGGTTTGCGCGGTGTCGGCGAGGCGGTCGTTCTGGTCGTAGCTGGTGAACGACGCGTCCATCGCCACCGCGATGGAGCCCATCAGCATGGCCGTCAAGGTCAGGGACAGGAGGACTTCAACCAATGAGAATGCCTTGGCTCGCCTCAAAATCCACCCCCGGATTCGACGTAGGTGTCTGGATTGGACACCGTGGCGCTGGGCAACGAGAAGCCCGGCGGAGTGGTCGGCGTTCCGCTGCGGTCGACGACAATGGAGGAGTTGCCGCTCAACGTGAACTGCGAGTTGCTGAAATTGATGATGCTGCCGCGGACCGTTCCTCCGGCGTTTCCGGTGAAGGTGAAGCTGTCGGCCGCTATGCAGCCGCCGACGGTCCCGAAGTTGCCCGTGAACGTCAGCCCGAACCCCGGCGCCAGAATGGACGAGCCGGGCATCGTCCGCAGCGTCTGGAACGGGGCCGCGTTGGGCAGGTTCTCCACGCCGCTGAAACTCGTGTTGCCCGTGAAGGTGATGGTGTTGGCGGTGTACGTGTTGGGGGGCGCTTGCTGCGTGACGATGACACCGGTCAGCGTCGTGTTTCCCGCGAAGGTGACCTTGTTGGGCTGCTCGATGAACACCACGCCCAGGAGCGTGGTGTTGCCGGAGAACGTCGGGTTCGTGCCGGCCTTGATATAGATGTTGGTGAACGTGTTGATTCCGGTGGTCTTGGTGGTGCTGTTCACGATGGTCGTGGCGAAAGGTTGAAACACCGTCGGATCCACGGCCGGGAAAGTCGTTTCGGCCGTGCCATCGTGAATGTGGGCGGCGACGCTCGGGCTGGTTCCGCTGACTCCGCCGACGGTGGTGTTTCCGGTCAGGGAGACGGTGCCGCTGGGGTTGGCCAGGTAAAGATCGCCTTGAACGTTCACGTTGCCCGTCAGGCTGAAGGCCGTCGGCGACGTGTACGTGCCCGACAGGATGTTCGCCTCGGCCGCGTTGTTCTTTCCGGTGATCGACGCGTTGCCGTTCATCACCACGGCGCTCTTGGTGGCGATGCCGTAGTTGAAGATCGTGCTGGTGCCCGGCGTGAGGTTGAAACTCATGCCGACCGAGCGTGTGACCTGCCCTTGCAGCCCGTTGACGCTGAGCAGCAAAGCCGTGTTGCTGGTGGGGCTCAGAGTGACCGTGGCGCCGAATTTGCAACAGCCGGCGATCGTGGTCTGCGGGATCGTGACGGTCGTGCCGTCATAGGTCACATTCTGCCCGCCCAGGTTCGCCGAGCCGCTCAACTGCGCCTGAAGCGCGGCGGCCGCGGCGTCAAGCAAGGCCTGCCCGCTGGGGGTGCCGGTGAATTGGAGCGTCTCCATCACGCTGGAAAGATACGCCACCCCGCTCTCGGCCGAAAGCCGGGCCTGAAGGATATTCGATTGATTGTCCGCGCAGGTGAGGTTGGTGCTGGCCGACTCGCCGTACACAACGGCCATCGTGGCGAAGATCGCCAGAAACAAAATCGCTAGGATGGAAGCTATTCCTTTGCGTTTCATGGTTCACGTCCTGTTGACGACCATCGCGGTGGTCGTGAGCATCAAT
>CAZYDC010000473.1:0-4258 GCA_964646065.1 uncultured Planctomycetaceae bacterium
ACCGATCCGCCGGCCATGCTCTCGCGCGACCTGCGCGATGCGCTGGATGTAACCCAGGTACTTGGAGAGCTTATCCGTCGAGGAGTCCTGTTGAAGGCATCGCGGGCAGATCCCTATGCTCGCGACTTCGTCGCACCCGATGTGCAGGATCGGCGAGTCGAATATCTCCAGCGCGTCGGCCAGGATTCCATCGACGATTTTCCGAACCGTCGGCGAGGTCGAGCACAACGTGTCGCCGGCGAGCGTGCGGCGGTCGCGCCCGGCGGGGTACTCAGCCAGGCCCGCGAACTTTTGCAGCGTCAGCAGGTCCAGGCTGTGGGCCAGCACGTTCAGTTGCGGCACGACCATGATGTGGTAGGGGGCGCAGAGTTCCTGCAACTCCCGCACGTCGTCGGGCGTCACCGCGCCCGGGCCGGCCATGCCGCGAAGGGACGGGAACTCGAAAAACGTTTCCAGGTACAGGTACATCGCGTTGATCTTCCATCGGGCCAGCAGCGGCACGAGCTGCCGCATGTAGGCCCGCCGGTAGGCGGTGTGGCCTTGCGCGAAATTCAACTGCACTCCACGGTGCGCGAGCTTCGGCGCGTCAGCGATTCGCAGGCCCGGCAACCGCTGCCCGAACTGCCGGCGCAACTGCGCGAGCGTCACCGCCCCATACAACCGCCCGGCCGCCGTGGCCGCCCACAGCCGCACGCCGTCGGCGTCGATCGACAAGGCGTAACCTTCCTCGCGGCCGGCCCAGTCGCTCAGGTCGCCGGGCGCCTCGGCCGCCGGCAGCACACGAATGTCCGCCTCGCAATGGTCCGATGACCGCCCGGCCGCGCCCAACTCCGTGAGCAGCACGCGATCCGCCGCCGCGCCGCCCGATTCCGCCAAGGCCGCACGCGCCCCGGCCGCCAAGGTGAAACCCTGGCCGACCCGTTCGAGCCTGGCCGGCTTGGGCAGAAGCATGAACTCTGTCATGATGAAACCACCTTTCCGGAATGCTCACGATTGCATCGGGACTGAGCCCTTGGACAAGCGAGTTCCAATGGGTGTCATATAAAAAAAATCGGGGACAGACACCGATTCCGAAGACGGAATCGATCTCAGTCCCCGATTATTTTGCGATCCGCGATTACTGCAGGAACTTGGGCAGTTCCGCGCGGTTGATTTCGATCATCTTTTCCATGAACTTCTCCGCCCGGGACTTGCTGCGGCACATCGGGTAGGCGTAGAGGGCCTGGAGGAACATGTGACGGTCGTTGGTGGCGATGGAGTCAGCCACGAGCGTCTGGTGCTCGACCAGGGCTTGCGAAACGCCGACGGTTGCCGGCGGCATTTTGTAGGTCCGCTTGTGGCCGATGCCGTTCTTGTTGAACACGCAGGTGTATTCCATGGTGCCGTCGGCGGGAAAACCCTCGATCGCGCCGTGGGTCGGGTAGCTGGCGGCGAGGGCTTCCTCGCTGTGGCCTTGCAGGCCTCGCATGATGCGAACCGGGGCGTTGCCCTTGTAATGGTCGCGCCGCAAGAACCCGTGATGCTGGATGGGCCCCCAGGTGGGCGTGGGGTTGGCCCAGGCCTCGGGCGGCAGGTCGGTCTTGGAAAGGCGGACGAACTCTTCCGCCATGGGGTTGGAGTACTTCTGGGCCGGGGCGGCCGGCGCAGCGGGCGGCGAGGAGAACGGCTTGCGTCCGTGCATCTGCATTTCCAGTTCCTCGTCGTAGAAGGCCAGGTGAGGCAGGCCGTCCGGTTCGCTGGAGTAAAGCATCGCGCCGAAAGTAGTCCAGCAATAAACCTCGCGCTCGAACTGGTATCGCAGGTAACTGTAGTTGCTGATCCGCTTGAGCCATTCCCAATCGATGCCGCTCCGCATCACGCGGTCCACTTCGCCCATGAAGTCCTTGCCGTTAAGCTGAAGCGACTGGATCCAACTGAAGTGGTTGATGCCCGCGCACTCGGCCACCAGGTCCCAGTTGTAGTCCGGCCACTTCATGAAGTAGGAAATGTTGTGAACGTGGTTGGGCATTCCACCGCAGACGCCGACGGCCCGGATGCGGGTGTGACGATTGATGGCCGACGAAAGGATCGCGATCGGGTTGGTGAAACAGATCATCGTCGCCGAGGGAGAAACCTTCTCCAGCCGATGGGCCATGTCCAGCACGATGGGGATGCCGCGAGCGGCCAGGAACGCGCCGTTGATGCTCAGGTTGTCCGAACCGGTCCAGCCGAAATCGTTGCACGTGGTGCAACTGGCGCCGTAGGCCGGGCCGGTCCACGGACAGGCGGTCATCTCGACGAAGTCCGCGCCTTCCAACGCCTCGTCGAGATTATTGGTGTAAACGACATTGGCGCCGGTGCCCTTGAATTCCGGGCATTTCCGGATCAGGGCGGCCATGGCCTCGCCGCGATCGCGGTTGAAGTCGTACAGCGCTACCTGCAGGTTCTGTCCGATCTCATTCCCGAGCACTTCGCGCAGCTCGGGCAACACTCGAAACGATCCGCCGCCGAAATACGCAATCTTCATGTTCGCTCCTTGGTTAATTGTGAATCGAATGAGGCATGATCGTAAAACGCCGGGTGAATCTCAAGAATAATCGTTGTCAGAATGTATTTCCTCTGTTATGGGTGGCGGACATCCCTGGCGGACATCTCCGGACGCGGCGGCCAGGGATGGCCGCCGCGCAGCAACATCGGGATTACGTCACACTTCCTCCCGCGCCGCGACGCCCGCGTGCGAGGGTGTCAATTCGTCGTCAGGCGGACCCTGGGGGGGAACGCCGTGTTTGGGCATGCGCAGCGAGGCTAGGATGCTCAGGATTCCCGCCGAGGCGCCCAGCAGGAAGGTCCACTTGATGTCGATCTTGCTCAGCATCCCGCCCACCAGAGGCATGGTCACGGCCGAGACGTGGTTCATCGCCACTCCCATGCTCAACGTGGCCGTGTGCTCGGACTGGGGCGCGATCCGGTTGACGTACGTGGTCAGCGACATCGCCAGCACGAAGAACGAACCGTCCATCACGAACAGCACGTACAGCAGGTACTTCATCCAGGGGTGGGCCGGCCCCCAGACGGCCCCCATCACGTAGCCGCCAAAAATGGAGATCATCGCGACGTAGTAAAACAGCAGCACGCGGCGCTCGCCGACGCGGTCGATGATTCTGCCGACGATGGGGGAACTGATGTATCCGACCATCTGGATGATGGACCAGAGGATCAGCATGACCATCAGCGACGTGTCAAACTGCTTGACAAGGAAGATTCCGGCGAACGCGAGGAAAACCTGTTTCCGCCAGCCTTCCAGAAGGCAGAGCAGGTAATAGAGTTTGTACTTCGCGCGAAAGACCAGGCGCGGGCCTGGGGTCTTGATGTGCCGCGGGATTCTCAGGCAGGCGATCGAGCCCAGGACGGCGACCGCTCCGGCGACGATGTACAGCGGGCGAATGGGAACGTAATCGCCCCAGTGAAAAACGTGCGTGCAGAATAGGCAGGATCCGATGGCCACCCCAAGGGCGGCGAACGAACCGGCCGCTCCGGCGGCGCTGAGTTGTCCGAGTCGATACCCCGCCTTGCCCGGTTCGGCCAGGCCAAGGGCCATCGAGTTGGGCAGGGGCATCCAGACGTGCAATCCTTGGCTCCAGATCATGCTCATGCCCAGCACCCAGAGATAATTCTGGGGGACGAAGGCGTAACTGCTCAGGCCGGCGGCGACCAGGAGGAGCATGGCGGCGCCGACGAGCGGCTCGGCGAACCCCGACAGGACGGCCAGCACGCCCAGCGCGATGATTCCGCAGGTTTCGCGGGCGGACTCGATTTGCCCCTTCTGTTGATAATTGACTCCGATGTCGCCGAACAGAAAATTGTCGTTGAGGCCCATCTGGAGCATGAGGGTGAAGGACACGCAGGCGACGGCCAGGCCCAGGAACAACATGCCTCGGCGGCGGGTGTGCTCCGTGACGCCCGGCGGCGGGGGGGAAACCGATTCATTTGTAGGCACGGGTGCGAAACTCCACAAAAAAGTTGCCCCGCAATCGCGGGGCTGTGCAGTAGGGTATCCGGTGGCGGACGCAAAAACAAGAAATTTAAGGGTGGCATGGCGACGCTGTTTGTCGCCATGCAGCGCACGCACGGCCAGTGCATGGCGACAAACAGCGTCGCCATGCCACCCTTAACTTCAAGAAGCCCCTTACGGGGCCACTACGAACGAGACTATGATAAGGTGATGACCACGAGTTGGATACAAATGACATGGAAGGTGATTGTCGGGAGCCTGAAAGAT
>CAZYDC010000474.1:0-4252 GCA_964646065.1 uncultured Planctomycetaceae bacterium
CCATTAGCGTCTCCTGTTGGATGTTTCGTATGTTCGCTCGAACAAAAATGACCAATGACGCAATGCCCAATGACTAAATCAATGACAAATTCTCAAATGACCAATGACCAATATGGAAAGAGGCGCAATTCCGTATTGGGCATTGCTCATTGTGTATTGATTGGTCATTGCGTCATTGGTCATTCAATTCGCGCCGTCGCCTAAATCAAAGAATGAAGCTGCTGCATCTGCGTCTCGTATTCTTTCGCGGAGAAACAATACCCGATCTCCGTGAAGTTGCCTCGGAGTTTCTGGACCTCGTCGCCGACGGTCTTGCCGTTGAGCACGACCTGGGCGATCAACTCGGCCAGACGCTCGAAGTCCGGCGCCTTCATGCCGAAGCGGGTCATCTCCGACACGCCCATGCGGATCGACCCCGCCGCCGAGAAGCCTTCCTCGAACGGCCCGGCCTGGTAGTTCACGATGATGTTGCTCGCCTCCAGCTTGCGGGCGACCTCGACGCCGCGTGTGTACCCCACGTTCAGCAGCACCTGGTGCGTTTGCGTGTAGCCCAGGGCCGCGTCGCCGGCGACGTCCAGCCCGGCGTGCTTGAGGGCCTTGGCGAACGCCTTGGCGTTGGCGATCACCATCCGCTGGTAGCCGTCCTTGAAATGGTTCATCTCGTACGCGGCCATCAAAAGCCCCAGCAGCGTGCCCAGGTGATGATTGCTCGTCGCGCCGGGGAACGTCCGCCGCTGCACGGCCTCGAACAGCCATTCGTGCTGCACGTTTCCGCCGACGTTCATGCCCACCAGGCCGCGCTGCGTGCCGAAGAACGTCTTGTGCGTCGAACCGGTCACGATGTCCGCGCCCTCGCGGAACGGCTGCTGGTAATGCTCGCCCAAGAGGCCCAGTACGTGGGCCGCGTCGAACATGATGACCGTCGGCAGGCCCAGCTCCGTGACCATCGCGCGAATCTCCGCGATCGGCTCGGGGTGCAGGATCACGCTCTTGCCGAAGATGACCAGCTCGGGCTTGTACTGCTCGACCAGCGCGCGGCAGGCGGCCACGTCGATGCGGTAGGGGTTGTCGGCCATGACGGGGAAGTTGATGACGGCCGGCATCTCGGTGATTGGGTCGCGGGCGACGAAGTCCTTGAGCGCGCCCATCGGCTGGCTGCTGAGGTGGCCGCCCTTGATGATGTTGTGGTTCATCACGCCGGCCAGCCGGCGAGGCTCGCGTTTGGTGCCCGCGCGGTTGACGTATTCCATCATCGCGCTGAACACCACGGCGTTGGCCATCTGGCCGCTGAGCGTGCGCGTCTCGACGCTGTCGCAACCGAGGAATTTCCGCATCTCGCCTTCGAGCAGCGTCTCGACCCGGTCGATGAAATCGGTGCCCTGGTAGTAGAAGACCTCGGCGTCCCGCAGGGCCTTGACCTCCTTGTGCTCGGCGTAGCGGAAGGCGGGGTCCATGACCGACAGCAGCCGCACCATCGGCGAGGCGGTCATTTCGGAGGGGATCAGGTTGACGCACTGCCGCTGCCGCCAGACCGTGTTGGCGACGGCATCCTGAAGCAGCGAGCGGACCTTGTCCTGGTCGCCCTGGGCCTGCGGCTGGGGCTGCGGGGGCGCGTACACGATCGTCCGCGCCAGCGGCGGCGCCTCGCCGCGAAGGTGGTAGGGCACCACGACCGCCTCGACGCGGTTGCCCCGAACCTCGACGGCAAGGAGTTGCTCGTCCGGAATGTCGCTGTTAATCAAGGCCAGGCAAATCGGCCGCAGCGATTGCTCCTCGCCCAGCGTGCTGGTGAGTCCTTCGCCGCGAGTCTTCCAATACGGCACCATCGTTCCGCTGGTCACAAAACCGACGTGCTTGCCGTCCGCATTGAAAACCTTCGTGCCCGCGCGGACCACCGCCTTGCCCAGCACCGCCAGCGGGCGAACCGTGCGCGGCAGCTCGGCGATTCGCGAGTAGTCGCCGTGGAGAAAACCGGTGAAGGCCTTTTCCTGTCGCGAAAGCGGTTGGCGGCCGATGAAGTCTTCCTTCATCGGCGAAAAGCTCACGGCGAACTTGGCCAGCGGGCAGGCGTAAATCGGGATCTCCTTGCCCTCGGGGTCCAGGCCCAGTTCGTGGCCGTAAAGGGGCAGCGCGGCCTCCAGGCGCAGCGTGTCCCGCGCGCCCAGACCCACCGGCGTGGCGCCGGCGCCGATGAGCGAATCCCACAGCGTGCCGGCCTGCTCGCGCGGCACGAAGAATTCAAAGCAGATCGGCTCGCCGGTGTACCCGGTGCGGGCGATCATCGCTTCGATGCCCGCGACCTTGCCGACCGAGAGCATGTTCCGCCGCGGCTCGGGGAGTTGGGTTTCAAATTGTGACGCGGGCGTCCCGCCCGCGTGTGTCGCAGGCATCTTGCCTGCGTCTTGTTGTTGCTGTTGTTCTTCCTGCCCCAAAGAAGGAACACCCGGAAACGGCGAAGACGCGGGCGAGACGCCCGCGTCACGCCAAAGAGGGTCCATCAGCTTGGCCAGCACCTCGCGCGACCGCGGCCCCTGAAGCGAAATCATCGCCAGTTCCTCGGATCGGTCGAAAAGCTCCACGTCGGCAAACTGGCCGAGCATCGATTGGAAGTGCGCCCAGTCCTTCTGACGGTTGCCGGCGTTGACCACCAGCAGGTATTCGTCCTGGCGGAAGCGGTACAGGTACGCGTCGTCCACCGCGCCGCCGCGAGCGTTGGGCACCATGGTATACTGAGCCTGCCCGACCATCAGCGCCGCCGCGTTGTTGGTCAGCACGTGCTGGAGGAACGGCAGAGCGTTGCCGCGAACGATGAATCGCCCCATGTGCGATACGTCGAAAAGCCCCGCCGACTTCCGCGTGGCCAGGTGTTCATCCACGATGCCCTTGTACTGCACGGGCATTTCCCAGCCGCCGAAATCCACCATCTTGGCGCCCAAGGCCACGTGACGGTCAAACAGCACGGTTCTCTTCAAAGCGGACGCGGGCGCGGGTGTTTGGGCTGTCATTATTCTCTCTTGTCTTCCAATGGTCAGAGGCCACAACCAAAAACTCACCGCGGAGAACGCGGAGAACGCAAAGTTAAAGAATTATATACTTCTTTTCTCTGCGTTCTTTGCGTTCTCTGCGGTGAACTCTTCGTGTTGCCTCTGTCCTGGAACCTGAGAGATTCCCCATGCGGGGTAGCCCCTTCGGTGTCGGCAGCGACTCTCCAGAGGTTTTTCATATGAGCCTTTTCCACTCGACCGGCCGAGCGGGCCATCGGGGCCTGCTCCTACAGCCAACCTGGTTGGGCTCAAAACCGGTCAACGTCCTTTTGCCTGAGAGTTTCGCCCCCTTCGGGACTTGCACCTTCGGCGGTCCCTGGGGGACTCTCTCCGCTGACCTAGAGGTACGTTAGCGGATACCGCTTGGAATGTCAACGGGCAGGGGGAATTAGTCGTTGGCAATTCGTTATGCCTCCGCTACAGGATGACATTGCGCGGCAGAATCTTACTTTTTGCGCGGTGGCCATCCCTGGCCACCGCGTCTGAAGCACGCACGACCGACAACAATAGACAATGACGCTTATCGCCATTGAGGTCAGGCCGGCCGAAACGAGTGGCGATCTCAAGTGGACACCGTCTTGTGGCACCCTCAAGTCTTCTTGGGGGTGTCTGGGGTCGCGCGCCAAACCAAGACACCCCCAAGCGGACTTGGGGGTGCCACAAGAGACCTTGTGACGCCGGCCAAACGGCGTGCCAAACGGGGTTGCCCATCTTGCCAAATCCGCGCGTAAATAATTCTGAACTATTTTCGACCCCCTTCCGAAAATCCGGTTGTGGCCAGCCAAGGACTTATGGAAACGCCTCCGGAAAAATTCCGGAATTTTCGTCAAAAAAAGTGAAAAATCACCCTTCTATGGGGGGACATGTTTTTTTCATGTCCCCTGCGGGCTCGATGAGGAGTCCGCCGTTGCTTTTTTGACAATTGCATAGGAGTGGGTGAACCGCTGGGCGGCCTCAGGCTGGGGTACGCTCAGAGCGGGGGCAATATGCCGCAAATACAAAAAAGAGCGCGTCAACGGGAGTCCGGATTTGTAACAGACTGCAAACACAATTGTTATGGATCTTGGAGCCCCGTAGAATCGGGTAGAACAAGTGCCAGTCGGGCAGATCGGGTTCCCGGTTGGGCAGTTCAAGTTCTCGGTTGGGCAGCATGGCTTCCCCGTCGGGCAGATCGGGTTCACAATCGGGCAGGGGGTGGTCGCGGCCGG